>JBKKBQ010000191.1:0-4250 GCA_046714015.1 Nitrospira sp. | reverse complement strand
TGATCACGCTCATCACCGGCCTTCTATTTGCGGCCCAGTACTATGTCCCCCATCCGGCTTCGGAACAGATGCTCACTTCCGCGACGAAATGGCTGCAAATCATCGGTGGCTTCGCTTTGATCTTGGGTGTGACTAGCCTGTTCCATCAGCATGCTGTGAAGATCAGACGGCAAGAAGCGGGCTGGGGCTATAGTCTCGTGCTGTATGTCGGGATGCTCGGCACGATTGCAATCGGGCTCTGGGCGAATGGAAAGGAAAGTATCGAAGGGACCATGACGGCCTTCGGCTGGATCTACAACTACATGATGGTGCCGCTGCAAGGGACGATGTTCGCCATCTTGGCTTTCTTTATCGCCTCCGCGGCCTATCGCTCGTTTAGGGCGAAGAGTCGTGAAGCGGCGGTCTTGTTGGTCGCTGCGATGGTCGTCATGATGGGACGGGTGCCGTTGGGTGAGTATTTGATTCCCCTGAGCGGTGATGCGTCCTCTTGGATTTTGAATGTGCTCAACGCCTCTGTACGCCGGGCCATTCTGATCGGTGTCAGCCTCGGGGCCGTAGCCCTGTCGTTCAAGATTATCTTCGGCGTGGAGCGGTCGTATCTCGGCGGAGGAAAGGAGTAGGCATTGCGGGTCCTGTGGCCGAGCAGCCCAATCGTGCTCGCTCCACGCATCCCCCAGCGGGGCCCTTTCGCTGCGCGCGACCGGGCTTCTGCTCGGCGCCACCCGCAGTTCAGGGGTGAGGGGAAACAGGAGAAGGCATGACTCTTTCTGAGCGGATGCTCAAGATCGATCGGCGGATCATTTTTCTGGTGATCGGGCTCTGCACGCTCTTGCCGTTGCTCTATCCGGTCGGCTTGCCGATCAGGATTACCTCGGAAGTGCGTGGCGTCTACGATCATATTGAGTCGTTGCCGGAACATTCTGTCTTTCTGCTGTCGATCGATTTCGATCCGGCGTCGAAACCTGAGCTGTACCCACAAGCGATCGCCCTGTTACGCCATGCCTTCAAGAAGAATCTTCGTGTGATCACCATGACCCTGTGGGTATCCGGCACTGGGATGGCGGATCAGCTCGTGTCACAGGTTGCCAAAGACATGGGAAAGGAAAATGGTACGGACTACACATTTCTCGGATGGAGTCCGGGCGGGCAGGCGGTGATTATCAATATGGGACAGGACCTCTACTCGGCCTATCCCAGTGACTATCGAGGCAAGCCTACGAAGGAGTTGCCGATTCTTGAGGGCGTGCGCAGCTTGAAGGATGTCGGTTACATGGTGAGTTTGGGAGCAGGACGGCCGGGGGTGGAAGAGTGGTACGTCTTCGGGAAGGACAAGTATAAGTTTGAAATGGGGGGCGGCTGCACGGGAGTCATGGCTCCCGGCTTGTATCCGTTGCTCCGGAGTGGTCAGATCAATGGCCTCATCGGCGGCCTCCGTGGCGCAGCGGAATACGAAAACCTGGTCGGACAGAAGGGCAAGGCCGCGGCTGGGATGGATGCCCAGTCGGCCACCCATCTGGCCATCATTGTGCTCGTGATCATGTGCAACCTGTTTTATTTTTCACTACGGCAACAACGAAATGGGTGACGCATCGGTGACCGTTCTACCATTTGAATCAATCGTTGGAGCGTGGGTGGCCACAGGGTTGACCTTGTTGATTTTCTCGTTTCTGTATAAAGACAACCCGCTCTTCAAGCTTGCAGAACATCTCTATGTAGGTGTCTCCGTCGGCTACGTGATCGTGAAGACCTACGATACGGTCATCATGCAGCTGATCGTGAAGCCTATTGTCGACAACCAGGAATTCGCGCTCCTCATTCCCGTTGCGATCGGCATGCTGATGTTGACCAGATATGTCCCGAAGGCGGCCTGGATGTCTCGGTACGCGTTCGCCTTTATTGTCGGGATGGGCGCCGGATTGGCGATCCCGAGAACGGTGTCCTCCTTCATTCTCAAACAAGTCGAAGATACTATTCGGCCGTTGTTGTCGATGAGCGGGTCGGAAGGCGTCACGTTCTCGATGAATCTGCTCAATCCAGCCAGTCACCTCAACGCGATCATTATCGTGCTCGGGGTCAGCTCGGTGCTGTTCTACTTCTTTTTCTCGATCGAGCATAGCGGAGCGGGAAGGGCTGTGGCTCGAACCGGCATCATGTTCTTGATGATTTCGTTTGGCGCCGGGTTCGGCTACACGGTCATGGCTCGGATGTCGCTGTTGATCGGCCGGTTGACGGACTTGATCGAATTCTCCGATGCCTCCTACGGTCGGCCTACCATCTGGTTGGTGATTCTTATCGTCGGAGCGCTGATTGTGCTCGCTTGGCGAGGCAAGGAACATCCTCCAAACGCACAATAAACTAGACATCCTCTGGTTGCAGCCGCTCCATTCCATCCCCTACAATGTGCTCCGTCATGACATCCACGGTTACCAAAGATTCCACCCAATACCCGGTCCTGAGGAACCTGCAGTTTTCTCCCATTAAACAGGGAGAAGATCAGCTGATCGTGCTCTGGGATCCGAGCGGCCTGAGCAAGGAGAAGCTTGTCTTGCCGCTGAACTTCTTTTTCATCGTGCAACATTTCGATGGAGAGCATTCTATCCAGGATATCGGGGCGCTGTACCTGAAACGGTTCGGCGAGTTTCTGCTGCCGAGCAAGGTGGAACAGCTGGTCGTGGATCTGGAACAAAAGCTGTTCTTGGAAGGGCCACGAACCGAGGAGGCCCGGCAACAGGTGCGGGTTGCCTATCGGCAGCAGCCGATCCGGCAGGCAGCGTTTACCGGCCGCAGTTATGAGACAGACGGTGTTAAGCTGAAGAAGCAGATCGACGGGTTTTTTACTTCGGGCGAGGGGCCGGACTTTAAGCCGTCGGAGAACCGAGGCACGTTGATCAAGGGGTTGGTTGTCCCCACATACGAGCTCAAGCAGGCAGGGCCGGTCTACGCATGGGCCTATAAGGAGCTACAAGAATCTCAGCAGCCGGACGTCTATGTGATCATCGGCACCGCCCATGCAGGTTTGGAAAACCTCTTTGCCGTGACTGACAAGGATTTTGAGACCCCGCTCGGTGTGGTCCCGGTGGACCAGCCGATTGTGAATCGTCTCAAAGCGCTTGCGCCGGAATTCTTTGAGGAAGATATCGCTCACCAGTCGGAGCATGCCATCGAGTTCCAGCTGCCGTTCCTCCAGACCATTGTCGGTAAAGCTTTCACGATCGTCCCGATTCTCTCGTCATTTTCTGCGTCGAGTCTGAATGATCCGACAGTTCGGGGCTCAGTGGATCGATTCCTCAGCGCCCTCCGAGAGGCGATCGGCGGCGCAGGAAAGACCGTGTGCGTCATCGCGGCAGGGGAGTTGGCTCATCTCGGCCTGCGCTATGGCGATAGCGCCCCCCCGACGGATTTCTCCTTCCATCGCTCGATGCAGCGGGATCTGGAAATGCTAAAACCGGTCGAAGAGCTCAAGCCGGAAGCATTCGCCGAATTCATTCAAAAAGAAAACGATCAACGGCGAATCTCCGGCTTTTCACCCATCTATAGTCTGCTGCGATTGATCCAAGCGGAAAAAGGCCAAGTCCTCCGCTATGATCGCGGGATTACCGACCAATATAATTCCACCGTCACCTACGCCAGTATGGCCTTCTTCTGAAGGCCCTCCTCTTACGTCATTCAGGCATCTGGTAGCAGACGCTTCCATGTGGTACTAAATATGTGTTCTTGGTAGGATAATGGAGTGGAAATCGACGGTGATCAGATGCCATATCATCATTGTGGACAACCCCCAACAACCGTCTTGCAATATTCCACTGGAATGGCTATAAATGGTCCGCTTAAGTTCCGTGACCGCTTATCGTAGTGGTAACATGCAACTTCCATTATGACGTTCTAATTAACTTCTGACGATCCTTCCGATGGTTGTGGTTCACCACGAATTAAAGATTGAACGTACAGCGGACAACTCTGTGTGATTCATGCCAGACACATTGATGCATGGGAGGGTGAATGTATGAGTGATTCAACGAAATGGATGAAGCCGGGAATCTGGGGGATAGCAGCCAGCCTGATCTTGGCTGGGGCGCTGCCGGCTAGTGCGCTGATGTTGCACGAGGGACATGTCTCCCAAGATGCGACGCAGGATCTCGCAAAGCCGGTCAGCGCGCAAGCGGGTCCGGTGCTGATGGATAAAATGTCGAAAGCCGTTGAGCAAATTGAACGGCAGGTGCAGACGAAAGGCCCCTTCCAAGGGGCAGGTT
>JBKKBQ010000190.1:0-5181 GCA_046714015.1 Nitrospira sp. | reverse complement strand
TCCCAAAAGAGATTATGCATCCGTCGATCATTCACACCCTCTTGCTCGTTGTTCTCTATCTGCCACTGTCAGGTTTTGATGACCTCACCCGCCACTCCGTAGAGATTCTACCCTACTGGAAGCAGGGAGACTCGTGTGACCTCACCATCACAAGGACGCGAGACAAATTCGCCGACGGCCAATCCACACTCTCAGGAAAGACGCACACACGTTTTTCTATTGACGTTCTCCGCGCAGATGACAAGGGATACCTCGTCGGGTGGACGGCGGGCGAGACGACGTTTGACAACCCTGCTCCCTCGGAATCTTTTCTGCGACAGGTCGTGAGCCTCATGAAGGGCATGCGGATCGTTCTGCAGCTCGACAAACGCGGGACCTCAGAAGGGTCCAGAATTGGAAGGAACTCCGAAGCGAAACCTTGAAGGTGATAGATGCCCTCTTGGCCAAAACACCGGACTTACAAAAAGGTCGTACTGACCACACGCTCTTGTCGAACCTACGCGCGCGATGGGAAACCATGTTTACGACAAAGGAGCAGGTCGAACAGCTGTGTACTCGAGATGCTCGGATCTATTTTATGGCTCTTGGGAGAACGTATGTTCTCCACGAGCCTTACGAGTACCATGACCCGCTTCCAAATCCACTCGGACGCGATCTATTCCCGACCGGGGCAAAACTATTCTTGAAGACATTCGATCAACAGTCTGAACGAGCCGTGCTGAGCTGGAACCAACCGACCGATCCCAAACAAGCCGCACGTATTTTGGAATCCATGATCCAAGACCTGGCGGCGCGTCGAGGAAAGAAATCACCGGAGGAGGCATCCACTAAAACCATTTCCATGGAAGACAAGGCGGACATCGTCATCGATGCCGGCACCGGATGGGTGAACAGACTCACACTGACACGGTCCGTCAATCTTGGCACACGTAGCCAAGTAGATACGACGACCTTTGTGAAATCGGTAAAATGAAGTTGCATGACTCCTCCCTTGAGTCGTCGAATAGGAACGAGCTATTCTGTATTCGTAAAGTAACCGTTTGCTTGTTGAGGCAGGAACGATGGACAAGGACATGACCGTAGATACTTCGCTCCGCGTGATTGCCCGTGTCAAGGCTAAGCTCAACCATGTCGCACAGGTGCGGGAGATCCTGTTTGCACTGGTTGAACCTACTCGCTGCGAACCAGGGTGTTTCAGCTACGAGCTGTTGCAGAACAGCTCCGACCCGGCCGATTTTGTATTCATTGAACAGTGGGCAAACGCCGCAGCAGAACGGGCGCATTTTACCACTCCGCACCTCTTGTCCACACTGCAACGGTTGGCGGGACTTCTGGCCGCCGAGCCGGAGATCTGTCGATACACGACCCTCAAATGACGGAGTGCGATGGGATTCGGTCACGTCACGCTTTGCTTACATAATCGTCACATGGTCTCCATCGAGCACGCTTTCCTTCCATCACGGCAATGCTATACTCCACGACCATGAAGCCTGTCACACCAGACACTGAGCTCTCCTTATTTTTTGAAAACCAGCGTGCGGTTGTTTCTCCATGGGGAGCCTCGTTACGACGGTATTTATTGATAGATGGACAGGAAATGGATATCGTGTGGGGCTATTCTGGTGGCAGCGGGAAGCAAGGCGGACAGGGCGACGTACTCATCCCATTTCCAGGCCGCATCAGCGATGGGCGCTATACGTTCGAGGGGCAGTCACTGCAGCTCGAGTGCAACGACAAGGAAGGTCCGAATGCCATTCATGGATTCGTGCGCAGTCTGCCGTGGCACGTGCGGGAAGCTCACCCAAACAAGGTGACGTTTGAAATTCGCCTCGACGCTACCACATACGCTGGACGAGGCTATCCCTTTTCACTTGCCGTAGGGGTGACGTATGACCTCGGTGCCTCCGGGCTCACCTGCACATTCACCGTGAAGAACGTCGGGCACCAGGCCGCACCGGTAGGAGTCGGATTTCATCCCTACATCACCGTTGGAACATCTTTGATCGACGAGGCGGAGGTGCAAATCCCGGGAACCGCCTATCTGGAGTTCAACGAGCTGCTCGTCCCGACAGGGGAGATTCTGAACGTAATCGGCACGCCGTGGGACTATCGCCGATTTCGCGAGATAGGTCGTCAGCGCTTCAACCATTGTTATGTACAGCTCGAACGCGATGCGCAGGGAATGGCCACAGTATCCTTGCGCCATACCGCCGGCGATCGCGCGATCGACATTACGATGGATCGCGCGTTCTCAGCGGTGGTCGTGTATACCGGTGATGCCATTGCAGAGGCGCCACGAGCCGCGCTTGCCATCGAACCGATGACCTGCGCGAGTGATGCCTTCAATCATCCGGACTGGGGGCTGAAGCGGCTGGTTCCCGGTGAGATATTTTCTGGACGTTATACCATTCGGCATCGATGAATCGAGCGGGACATGATGACGATCCTCAAACGAGAAACGGGTCGATTGCAGGTGAGGGGTAGGTGCGGAGAACGGTGCGCGAAGCCGGCGAGTCCTCTAAAAAGACTCTTTCTCAAGCAATCATTCGAAGGTTGGAAGACTTGCCGGTGATCAGGGTGCGGCAGAGCTGGCCGAGTTTGAACTGCACCTCATCAAAGGACTCTCCTTGCACAACGGAGTCAGGATAGCCCTCTAAATGGCCGCGCCACTTACCTTGATCCTGCGAGAGAACATATCGTGGTGCATTCAAGTCAGGAATTTCTGTCTTGGGTCGTTCTATGCGGGGAATCTCTCGGGAGCTTTTGGTGATATCACGACTCAGCTGTTGGATCTTGCATTGCAGCTCATCGAATGACGCTGTTTGTATTTCGCGATCCGGAGAGCCCTCCGGATAGGCGCGCCACTTACCCTGATCTTGCCAATACACCCAATTTGGTCGTTCCATGTTGGCGATCATAGCGAGAGGTTCAAGATCTGACCAGTAATTTCACAATTTTTGCATTAGGCGAATTACCGCTACCGACATAGAGTTCATGGGAACGATAGACTCTGAGTTTTCCGACTCACCAGCCTTGTCCTTTTCTCCTGTGGCGGCCAACCAGTTGTCATTTCGAGTAGCCATGTCCGGGACCGGCAATCGATTGGTCCTCTGCCTACACGGGTTTCCAGAGTCCGCCATTTCATGGCGATATCAGATTGGTCCGCTGGCGCAAGCAGGATTTCGGGTCTGGGCTCCTGACCTCCGGGGATACGGCGGCACGACCAGACCAGCAGGCATTGACGCTTATCGCATTGAATCCTTGATGGATGATGTTACCGGACTTCTCGATGCCGCTCAGGTTCAACGCGCAATTCTGGTCGGGCACGATTGGGGTGGAATCATCGCCTGGTACTATGCCATGCGGCATGCCGATCGCGTGAAAGCCTTGGTGATTGTGAACGCACCACATCCGACCTGCTTTGAGCGGGAAGTGCGGCACTGGCGGCAGTGGCACCGTTCCTGGTACATGGGGTTTTTCCAAATTCCCTGGCTTCCGGAAGCGGCATTGTCAGCGGGGGATGGCTATGTCATCGGTGAGATCTTTGGGCGCATGGCGATTTATCGCGAGCAGATGCCCGATAATCTCGTACGGTTGTATCGACGGCAGGCCTGCGAGCCGGGAGCGCTCACCGCCATGGTGAATTACTATCGAGCGGCCTTGCGAGGGGGTGGCGCACTTCGTCAGCAGAGGCTGGGATACCCAATGATTCATGTTCCCACACTTGTGCTCTGGGGGTTACAAGATCATGCGCTCGTCGCTCAAAATCTGGATGGGCTAGAGAGGTTCGTCACCGACCTGACCGTCATGACCATGGGGGATGCCGGACATTTCGTGCACGAAGACAAGCCGGAACAGGTCACACGTGAAATGCTGACTTGGTTACAGAATCACGCGAGCACCTGATTTCGTTGACCCCGTGGCTGCCCCTTCCTCATCAAGCCGTCGAGCGCGTTCTGATGTCAACGTGCAAGTCCCCGTTCCACTGCGTGCCTCCGCATATCATCGGCATGGGGCGTGCGTTGAAGCTCCATATCGTCGTGGAAGGGGTAGAAACTCGGGATCAGCTGACCTTTCTCCAAATCCAAGGGTGTATCACTGATCAGGGCTACCTGTTTAGCAAACCGGTCCCTGCGAATCAGCTGCACCATATGCTGCGGGATCGCCTACCGGAGATGCCTCGATGGCAACTGAGCGTTTCCGAAATCGCCTGGCCCTCTGAAAAAGGGGGCTGGTATTGAAGAGGTTTCACACCTAGCCTATGGACGCCCAGGCGTCGCAATCGCCGATGGTGTGGTTCCCGCCAGAAAGGGATTACCTACCAGTGCTGTCAATGGGAGAAGCGCCCCTGTCTCAAGATTGATGGTAAAAGCCGACACCCGACCTCCCTGGTTCGTCACATTCGCCACATACAGGAACCGCCCATCTGGTGACATCGTCAGGGCTACGGGATTTGCATTTGCCCCCGCTGATACGGGATTACCGGCCGAGCTTGATATGAGCGTCAAGAGTCCGTCGCCCCCGATGGTGAATGCCGATAAGGTGCCTCCTCCATTGGCGGAATAAAGGAATCGTCCATTGAGGGAGATCATGAGGGAGTTGGGAGTTGCACCGCCTGTGCCTGTGGGGATCGGATTTGTAGTGGATCCTGCAGGCGGCACCAAGGTCAAGAGACCGTTCGCTCCGATCTGAAACGCCGCCACGGTATGAGCGCCGCTGTTGGCCACATAGAGAAACGATCCGTTCGGCGAGATGGCCATGCTTTTTGGGGCCGTCACACTGGTCTTGATAGGGTTGGCGTTTGCTCCAGCTGGAGCGATCAGACTGAGAAGCCCGGTGGCTCCGATTGAAAACGCCGTGATATCGTTGGACCCGCTGTTGGCCACATAGAGGAATTGCCCGTTTTGAGTTATCGCAATAGCTGCGGGATCTGCTCCGTTGACTGATACGGGATTCGTGGTGCCGGCCGATTCCGGTATCAAGGTCAAGGCGCCGGAGGCCTCTATGTTGAATGCGGTTACCCTGTCCGTGCCACTATTCCCCACATACACATGCTTCGTGTTTGGAGCAATGGCCAGTGTACCTGGAGCTGCTTCGACCGGCGCCGGATTAGGACTGGATGGCGTCGTCGGGACTGATAGGAGTGCGCCTTCGGTAGAAACTCTGAATGCCGCTACCGTA
>JBKKBQ010000189.1:0-6523 GCA_046714015.1 Nitrospira sp. | reverse complement strand
CTATACAACCGCTCAATCAGTTCTACTCCGACTTGGTAGGATAAGTTCTTCCTAGCGTCGCCTCAGTATTTCCACTCAGAGTTTGAATCTTACTCAAGGACTTCGGCAAGCCAGGCTCTTTCCTAGTCCCCAAGCAAATCGTTTTTCGAGAAGATGATTATGGGACATCGTGGCTCAATCGGCGAGTCAAAAAAAAGCTTCGCCGACGCTCAAAGAGCGTTTGACGAAAGATACGATCAAGGGCACATTGATGAGAACAGAATGTGAGTACTATTACATCAAGGACAACGACGGCATAGAGCAAAAGATCCATGTCGACAAGAGCACCAAGCTTGAAAAAGTGATACCGGGCGATGTGGTCAAGGCGTACGTCAACGACCAAGGTCATACGACTACCCTAGAGCGTGTGAACTGAATCGGCTCAGACAAGTCAGACAAGAATGTCCGCCTTTGACGGAAGGATCGGAGGATAGTTATGGCGCGGTACGGAAAACGTGCTCAAAAATCGGTGGAACGGGCGATGCACAAGAGAAAGAAAGGAACTCTTAAAAGCGGCAAGAGTGGGAAGCCCGTGAAGAGCCGCAACCAGGCCATCGCGATCGGCCTTTCTGAAGCGAGACGCACAGGGGTCAAGGTTCCCAAAATGAACGCGGCATAACTTGCGCGCCAGATGCCCCTCTCATTTCAGACGATGCAAAGCGTCAGTCTCATATGGGGACTCTTCTCACTTTTTGGTATGCTGATTGGGTTCGTGCCGTTTTATGGCGCCCTCAATTGGCTACTCATTCCCTTTGCTGTGATCGGGACGATCGTTTCAGCCCTCGCGCTCGGTTTGGCACCCGCTGAAGCAGGTTTAGGCAACGGCGTCGCTGGGCTGATCAGCTGTGGGATTGCCGCGATCTTCGGGTTCATCCGGCTGGTCGTCGGATTCGGGATCGTGTGAGGCCGTCACACCTTAACGCGACTCTGCTCCCAGACTCGAAATGCCGCTAAATCCTGTGCCATACTGTGCAGCAGGAAAAACAGTACAGCCGCGTCGTCGATCAATCCAATTCCCGGAATAAAGTCCGGGATCAAGTCTACAGGACTCAACACATAGAGGAGGGCCGCGGCGCAGGACGCGAGCGTACGTACCGAGAGCCCTCTGTAGCTGCCATCCTTCCAGGCTTTGAGTAGCCGAACCAAGAGGGGAAGGTCGGACCAAAGACGACCGATCATGCGCAATAACTCAAAGAACCTCGATGATAGCTTCATGTTCACCTCCGTCTGGACTGGTCTAGTGTCACGAACAAACAGTACTATTTAGAATACCAAGGGACGGCGCTTTTAGGAAGCCGTGTCCGGTCTGGGTGGGGAATCATTCTCCCAGAACACGATGAAATTCCTTTATCGCTGCCACGACACCTCCAGGGAATTGCTGAATACGACTCCCCAAGACAACAATCATATTTTTGCCTAAGGCCGAGCCCAACTCGACCAGACGCTCAGGCCCGATGCGTCCACCGACCGCGGGCATCATCGATCTGAGACAACCCCAAGGCTGCCGACAGTGCTCCGCGACCGAGACACAGTCTTGTGGTGACATTGGATAGTCGGAGCCGAACGCCGGATAGATGCTCAGGTCCGAGCCGACCAAGCGAGGCAGGAGCCCATAGACGACAGGAGAGGCGAGCCCACCCCCGCCCCGATCGACCAAGGTGCCAAGGATGGACGGATGGCTCGCGATCGGCAGGGAGATCTTATCGTCTGACCGAAGCGCTCTCAAGGCGTCGAAGCCGGTCAAACCAGGCGCGACCAGGAGGCCCGATACCCCCAGGCTCTTTGCCAGCGCTGCTCGCCGACGCATCGTATCCAACGATCCACTGATGTGCGCAAAATACAGGCAGGGTCTTCCTCGGCTGGTGCTTGCCCCTGCAACGGCTTCGGCACAGAGCGAGACTCGTTCCTCAAAGCGACACCATCGTTGATCGACCAGGCTCTGGTCATCCTTGATCAGATCGATACCGCTTTCGACAAATTGAACGGCCAATTCGGCGAGTTCCTGAGGAGTGAGGCCTAACGGTTTCAGTACCGCGCAGAGGAGTGGGCGACGGGAAACGCCGACCGCTTGCCTGAGTCCATCGATCCCGCATCGTGGTCCGGGCCAGGAAGAGAACAGCCCGTTCGTCATCGTGAACGATAGCAACGTGACGTCTCCACGAAGACTGCTTGTCCCAAACAAGACATTGAGCACATCACTACACTCGCCGCTGAGCAGGTCGCCGCGGAAGCGGATGGTGGCTTGATAGCGACCTTCGGCAGAGGCCCGCAGATCCTCCAGATGGCCGAGAATTGTGGACTGAAGCGAAGGCGAAAGGAGATTGCGCTCGGCCTCAATGGTCTGATCAACACAGATACGCTCCGCCGTGCGTTGCGCCAGCGACTCGGGTCCATCGACCTCGTAGATCGCAGTGAGAAACTCAGAAGCATTATGGGTAATGATACTCATGACCGAGTCAACCTATGATTTGTCATGCGACGCTGCTTCAGTGGAAGATGTCGGAGTGGAGTGGACATGCCCCACCGCAATTCGGTAGAGCGCGAATCCTACTAGGGCCACCATCGCCAGGCCCGGCCACCCACCGAACGGAGGAAGGGTAAACATCGTAAATGGATCGGTGCTGAAACTGGGCCACAGGGCGGCGAGCGCGATCGGCATCGCAAGCATGATCCCCATCAAGGCTTCACCAGTGATCAGTCCGGCGGCAAAGAGCAACCCCCGATGCGACGGCTCATGCCTACCCGTTCGCCTATTGGCCAAAGCCGCAATCACGCCACCGAAAACGATGGTCGCCGAAAGTTTCAGCGGCAGATAGATCCCGAGTGCCACGGCAAGCACGGGTAACCTCAACGTACTGTTACGGAGTTCTTGCCGTCGATCTGCCAGAATGATCAGCACCCCGATCACGGCACCCAGCCCTACGAGAGGCCAGGGTAATCCAGCTCCGAACACACTTCTGGTCAGGTTGGCCATCAGGGTGGCCTGTGGCGCACTGAGCGGATGCGGATGGCTGCTCGTCGGTTCGCCGATTCCGTACTTGGCTTGGAGGAGAGACAGAACCGGCACGAGGACCAAGGCGCCTGTCAGGACCCCGACGACTTGCATGACTTGTTGTTTCCATGGTGTCGCCCCGACCAGATGACCGGTCTTAAGATCCTGGAGGTTGTCTCCGCCCATCGCGGCGGCGCAGCAGACGACTGCTCCAATCACCAAGGCAGCCGCCGGTCCTGCCGGATGTCCGGCTCCCATGAAGAGCACGAGCAGCAGGGCCGCGACCATAATGGTGGCAATCGTCACGCCGGAGACGGGGTTGCTGGAACTTCCCACCATTCCAGCCATATAGGCGGCGACCGACGAGAACAGGAAGGCGGCGAGTGCCATCACGATCGTCATCAGCAGACCGAGTAGGGCACTGTCCACGACCGTTGAATAGATCCAGGCCATCGGCAGGAGTGACAGACCAAATGGCACGACGATCCACAGGAATGACGCATCCTGTTCCGTCCTGGGTACACTTCCGTCCTTCAGATGGTCCTTAAGCTCAACCTGAGCCTGAGCTCTCCGGTAACTTGCTTGGAGTGTCTGGAGACTCTTCCAGACCGGCTCACGCAATTTCGTGAGCGTCCACAGTCCGCCGGTCAGCATCGCTCCGATGCCGACGTATCGAATCTGCCCGCTCCAGATTGCCATCGCCGCCGTGAGTCCTGTTCGATCAGATGGTAACCCATGGACGAGTCCGTAAGCGGGCATGAGGATTACCCATCCGATTACCCCGCCAAGAAAGACCACCGAGGCTGTCTGTAAACCGATGATAAATCCGACCGCAAGAAGCGCCGGCGAAAGATTGAGCCCTCCATAGAACAAGGTGCGCCCAAGCTGGGCTGCCCCTTCGAGCGATTCTGTCCACAAGCGTAGACCGCTCTCACCGAACTTGACCAGCCCACCGATCAGAGCGGCGGAGAAGAGCGAGCGAAAATCCCGTGTAGAGTCCCGTGAGCCGGCCACGCTCGGTGCAGCTGCTCCGACCTTGAGTACTTCCGCCGTAGCTAATCCCTCTGGGAACCGCAAGCGCGCAGTGACGATAAGCGCCCGCCGGAGTGGAATGGTAAAAAGCACGCCGAGTAACCCACCGACCGTCGCGATGAGAACGGTCTGCCAGTAGTCGAACTCAGACCAATACCCGACCAGCAGGAGTGCAGGAATCGTAAAGATCACGCCGGCCGCCAACGCCTCGCCTGACGAGGCCGCAGTTTGAACGATGTTGTTTTCGAGGATATTGGATTTTCGAAACAGCCGCAGTATCGCCATGGAAGCGACGGCCGCAGGAATAGATGCAGACACCGTCATGCCGGCAAACAAGCCCAGGTAGGCGTTGGCCGCCGCCAAGACCGCTGCCAGGATGACCGACAGCACGACCGCTTTGACGGTAATCTCAGGGAGTCTGACTGTGGCAGGGACGAGAGGCTGCGAATCCTTCATGATTGCCCGCCATAATAGTCAGCCTTTCGTCATCACACAACCTACTCGCGAAACAGTCGCACGGGTACTTTCCGGCCTTTGATCCGAGCGCGGCTAAGAAGGTCGATAATACGGGCGGCGAGAGCTTCCGGGACATCGACGAGAGAAAATCGTTCTTCGATCTCAATCGAGCCGATCACGTTGGAGTGCACCTTCGCCTCATTGGCAATCGCCCCCACGAGATCACCAGGTCGGATCCCCGCCTCGTGCCCTGCTCCCACATACACCCGTGCCATACCGGTCTCCCGCCCGCCTGGTCGCGTCCGTCCTGTCGGCGGACGTTCTGTTCGAGTCGATCCACCGTGAAACCGGCCACTCGACTGCGGTCCATCACGAATCGGACGTCCAAATTCCTGTGGCCTGACAGGCATGGCGGGAATGTCCTGCTCCTGACGCTCGCCGCCCTGCGCCCGCACCAGGAGCTTGATCGCGGCTGCCGCGACATCGGCCGATGAGTGGGCGGACAGCCGATCGACGAGCGGTTTGAAACCATCCAGATTTCCCTCGCGCAAGACCTCAGCCATCGCCGCTTGTATACGCTCCAACTGTTTCGCGCGGAGATCGGCTACGCTGGGCACCGGCAGGACGACGACGTGAGCCTTCGTGTGCTGCTCGATACTCCGCAGGAGGCGCTGTTCACGGGGGTCGAGGATGGTGATCGCGGTACCTTCCCGACCGGCCCGTCCCGTCCGACCGATCCGATGCACATAGACTTCAGCGGAGGACGGAAGGTCGTAGTTGATCACGTGTGATACTTGGGGTATATCCAGGCCGCGTGCTGCCACATCGGTCGCCACCAGCAATTCGGTTTGCCCGGCCTTGAAGGCCTGCATGACACGGTCACGCTGCCCCTGGCTCATCCCACCGTGTATCGCCTCGGCTCGATGACCACGCCCCGTCAGCATCGCCGTCACTTCATCGACCTCCAGTCTGGTTCTACAGAAGACCAATGCAGATTTAGCACCGACTACGTCCAGTACACGGGCGAGTGCCGCCCCTCGATGCGGCCTCGTGACGATATACGCCGTCTGCTGGACCCGTGGGGCCGTGCCGGCCTTGACCGGTTCTTTGGCAATCGTAATCTCGACGGGATTGTGGAGATGCCGATGGGCAATCGCGCGGATTCTTGGAGGCATCGTCGCTGAGAACAAGGCGGTCTGTTTGGTCTTGGGCGTCCCGGCCAGGATCGCGTCCAGATCGTCCGCAAACCCCATGTCGAGCATTTCGTCTGCTTCGTCCAATACGACGATCTTCACGTCGTGCAGTTTCAGCGTGCCACGGCGAATATGGTCCAGGGCCCGACCCGGTGTGGCGACGACGATGTCGACTCCCCGCTTCAGCGCGTGCAACTGTGGACCGATGGCCTGTCCACCGTACACCGGCAACACACTCACTCGTAGTTCCTTTCCGTACCGCTGTGCCGCTTCTCCGACTTGAATCGCCAACTCGCGTGTCGGCACGAGCACAAGGGCGGACGGGCGCGCCTTCGCGGCATGACCGATCCGCTGCAGCATCGGCAGCGCGAAGGCCGCGGTCTTGCCGGTGCCGGTCGCCGCCTGCCCAAGTAAATCTCGACCTGCAAGGAGCGGCGGAATCGCTTCGCGTTGGATGGGAGTGGGTTCTTCGTAGCCCAGCGTTTCGAGCGTCGCGAGAAGCGGCGCTTCAAGTCCTAAGGAGACAAAACCGGGTGAGAACCCAGTGGCGGTCGGGCCGGCGGACACCGTCGGGTGACTCTGTTTCGTCACGGAAGTCGTTGCCTTTCTGCCGTCGATGGTCTCGGAATCGTGGAGTGAAACGACGACTCACAGGAGGTATGATGTTACGTTGGAATGAGGCATCAGCGCAACAGGTCCGAGCCGGTCCTCCGTGATCGTTGCCATGGGGGAGCCCTGAGTAGCCGTGGCTCACATACGAGAACAGAATCGATGCTCAGTCCGCCGGATAGGAATTAGTTTCTGTGAGGGA
>JBKKBQ010000188.1:0-2939 GCA_046714015.1 Nitrospira sp. | reverse complement strand
GCCATCGTAAAATCATCTCGCTCTGCATAGTACTTGTATTCGGCGCCTTTGGGATGTTTGATGAAGCTCCCCCAATGGTCGAATTTCTTGGGGATCACGCTGTCATCGTTGGCAACAGTGAGAAATGGTGACAGATCGATATGGACAGGAACGCTGATACTGGATTCTGGGGCTGGAGAGAGTGGGTTCGGTGTCGCCGGCAGTAGCGTCGGAGACGGTGGGTGAACGATATACTGCTTGGCGAGACAGCCTGTCAAGGACACCGTTACGGACAACACGAGGAGAGCTTTGTGTATTGATGGCGAAAGCATCGGTTTCTTCCTTTGGCTAAAGTCGGTGATCGTGTGAAATCTTACCTCGGCGTCTGAAGTAGGTAGATTGTGAGGCCTGCGAATGGGGGCTAGGATAGCAGAATTCTACCAGGCTTTGGCATGAGAAAAGAGCTGTGACGTAGCAGGTTTCTAGGGCACTTCGAGACTCTCGCCGTCGGATTGTTTCGCTTGTGCGCATTGCTAATCATACCCATAGAGCCAATGCGTTGTAGAGGCGGACACATTCTTGACGGAATGGCAAACACCCCTCGGAATAAACACATCGTCGCCCGGCTCTGCCAGGATTTCCTCTTCACCGATGATCAGTCTGAGTTTCCCAATCATAACGGTCACCAGCTCGTTCGTCGAGTGGACAAAATCATTCCACTCGCGCTCGGGTGGGTCGGTGAAGACCTCACAGGAGTAGCCCCGCAGACGCCAGTCTTGAGCCACTTCGTCACAGTCGAGAGGCATTGGGAATTTCTGACGGGTGAGATAAGACATTACAGAACCCAAGTTACGGGTTTCATCCCTGTTCAGCTGTCTTGGGCATCGCCTCATTCAGCAAGGATGATTGTACCGTGACAGGCCTGGAACCTGAAGGCACAGGAAAAGGTAGTTGATGGTTGAGGGATACGTGAATAATACCGTCGAGGCTGGCTCATAGCTTATCGGAAGCTTTCCAGGGTTGCGCGTAGACGGATTAGGGTTGAGGTGCTGCGGAATTGACTGATACCGTAAACGTCGTAGGTAAGCTGAGCCAGAGCCACAAATAGGTCAGTGGTGGTGTGCGAAGGTATGGGCTTCGTGGCTGTGTTCGGTCAGCTTCCGAAGGTCGCAGTGGATGTCGTCGGGATCGCAGCACTCGGTTTCCAGTTGAATGGTCATGTGTTTGATTCCGAAGTCCGTCGTGATCCGGTTCTGGATCAATTGCAGCAATTCCAGCGGAATGCGATGGTGTTCGATCATGACATGGCTGGTGAGCATGACCAGCCGCGGCTCGACGGCCCAAATGTGCAAATCGTGCACGTTCTTGACGCCGGGGATAGCCTCCATGGTTGCGGCCACCTGAGATGCGCTGATGCCGGGTGGGGTCGATTCCAGGAGCACCTCCATCGACTCTTTAAAGATGGGCCAGGTTCCCCGAAGAATGACTCCGACGATCAGTAGGCTCACGAGCGGATCCAAGACTGTCCATCCTGTCAGGAGAATGGCGCCACCGCTCACAATCACGCCCAGCGACACCCAGGCGTCTCCTACCATATGCCAGAATGCGCTTCGGATGTTCAGATCGTCCTTTGCGCCCTGTTGGAGTAGAAGGGCAATCCCAAGGTTGGCGATGAAACTCACGGCGGCAACCGCCATCACCCATCCACCGTCAATGGGAACCGGTTGCAGCAGTCGCTTTACACCGACCAGCGCGATGCCGGCGGCGGTCAATAACAAGATAAAACTGTTCAGAAATGCCGCGATGATGCCGGCTCGATGATAGCCGAAGGTTCGACTCTCGGAGGCTGGACGCGCGGTGAGGAGATGGGCATAGAGGGCGAGAAACAGTGACCCTTGATCGACCAGATTGTGGCCTGCGTCGCTCATCAGGCCGATGCTATTGAGGAGCCAGCCACCGATAAACTCAGCCGCGATGATCAGCGCGTTGATGGCCAAGGCCAATCGGAGCCGTGATCGGAGATGGGCGTACGAGGCAAGCGTCGTCATGAATGACAGTTTCGCATGCGAGAGACGACGCGGCAAGTCTTGCCGAAAGTTTAGGTTCGCCTGACCGCGGGCTAATGAATGGGTTTGGGAGGGAGGCGCTCACTCAGTACTGGATAGTTGGCTTGGTCCATTCCCGAATTGCCGGTTGAGAGATCCGTGGCCATCACCCGCAGCTTGATCCCGTCGGGAACCTCCTTCGACGGCGGCACAAAGAATGGCGCTTCAAACGTACGGCTTCCTTCATCGTAAAACATCTGCAGTCGCTCAATGACTCGGTCTCCGATCAATACCTCTCCATAAATGCGGATCTTTCGCGAGTCCCAATCTCCATGTGGGCGGACCAATGAGCCGGACAGGGTTCGGACTGAGGCTCGGAGTGTCACGTCATCTTTGGCAATCAGTGCGTCTCGTGGTTTGGGCCGTTCGATCTGCACCAGGTAGCCATAGAGGTGTAACACAATGCCGTCGTGCGTCAGGTCCTGCCCCGGTATCAGAAGGAGGGTCTTACTGGTTTTCTGTAATGCAGCTGGATAGGCGAGTGGGCCTTCAGCGGAGATCTCCACCAGCGTCGGTTTCTGTAGTTGCAAGGTTGTGGTGAATGCGGCCGAGGGGCGAGAACTGTAGATCGGCTCTTCCATCAGGTGGGGCGTACGCATGATCTGATTCTGGTCGCCGGCCTCACCTTGCTGCAGGCCGGTTGCCAGAATACGGCCGCTCGCGACATCGGTAATCGTCACGCGGGCTCCACCGACTTCGCGGCCCAATACCATGGCCCCATGCGCGACGACTCGCACGAGCACCATCGTTGGTTGGGGTTCGTTGAGGGGTAACTCAGGAAGTGTTAGGCCTTTGACTGGAGGTGAGAAGCAGGGGAGCAGGATGAGCGAGAAGGGCAACCCGAGCAGGCTAAAC
>JBKKBQ010000187.1:0-5983 GCA_046714015.1 Nitrospira sp. | reverse complement strand
CCCCACCACCGACCGACGCGCTCAAGGGCGGAAACACATCCTCCAGTTGCATGTCCTCGACCCGTTCAGCGATCAATGCTGCGGCGAGAATTTGTCCATACATCGTCAACAGCGCGGGATACGACGGCCGAAAGCCGAAGTGAGTGACGAGGGCGCGCACGAGTTTGAGGTTGGCATAGGCCAGCATCAGCGCATCGAGGCTGCCGTTTTGGATGACGGCTGTGCTCAGGAACGCCAACCGCGCATGGTCTTTCACAATCTGGCTGGAGCGCGCACGTTTCTCTGTGAGCGCGGCTTTGACCTCCTGCTCCAACCCAACACCGGACCACACCGACTCTGTTAGCCGGGTCGTGACCTCCGCCGACAGACCGCCGCTCTGGAGAAAGCGTTTGGCTACGGCCTTGTATTCCTTCTGGGTGACGCTGCTGTCAGAGACGAGCAGGCGCTGAAGCGGGTGTGTGGTCATACTGATGACGGAAAGCACCGGCCTGATGAGCAAACCATAGATGGCACAGAGGACAAGCGCGTAGAACGCGAATTCGAGACCGAGATTGAGGCGGCTGAGGCGCTCACCGATATCCAGCACGTTGGCAAGGGCGATGAGGCTCAAGAAGAGAAGGGCACCGATTCCAAGTAATACCCAGAATGGGGGTTTCCATCGAGGATTAGCAAGAGAGGGCTCTGCTGGATCGGGCATGTGTGGCGGTTCTCTCGGTTTGCCTCAAGCGATTCAATTAGCCGACGCAGGATCGCTCCGCGATCGACTGCTCTCTTCTCCGAATCATCCTACCGAATGCAGGTATTCCATTCAAGGCCGCGATAGGTGTGGCAGAGAAAGTAAGGCCGGCTGCTTTTCTGATACGGACTTGAACGGTGTGTGGTCTCAGAAGGTGAATGTTCCTTTGCCTGAGATCAGACTAGGTTTTCCCCTTCCTGCTTGGGTATAATCGGTCGGATTCATTCCGACCATCTTGTAGGAGATTCGTATGTCCGAAAAAGACGACAAGAAGCGCGCACTCGACTTAGCCCTGTCCCAGATTGAGAAGCAGTACGGGAAGGGAGCCATTATGAAGCTGGGGGCCGAGGAGAAGGTCGATGTGCCGGCCATTTCCACCGGCTCTCTTGGTCTTGACATTGCTCTGGGGGTCGGCGGGCTACCGCGCGGACGGGTGATTGAGATCTTCGGTCCGGAGGCGTCCGGCAAGACCACGATGACGCTGCATTGCATTGCCGAGGTCCAGAAGGCAGGCGGGGTGGCCGCCTTTATCGATGCCGAACACGCCCTAGACCTCACGTATGCCAAAAAACTCGGCGTGCAGGCCGACGATCTACTGGTGTCGCAGCCGGACACGGGCGAACAGGCGTTGGAGATCGCAGAAACGTTGGTGCGAAGCGGTGCCATCGATTTGATCGTAGTCGATTCGGTCGCGGCATTGACGCCCCGTGCCGAAATTGAGGGTGAAATGGGCGATGCCCACATGGGTCTTCAAGCACGACTTATGTCGCAGGCGCTGAGGAAACTGACCGCCGCGATTGCAAAGTCCCTCACAACGGTGATCTTCATTAATCAAATTCGCATGAAGCTCGGCGTGATGTTTGGAAATCCCGAGACCACCACCGGAGGGAACGCGCTCAAATTCTATTCGTCCGTCCGCTTGGACATCCGTCGTATCGAATCGATTAAGGAAGGTCAGGACGTCATGGGCAGTCGTGTCCGTGTGAAGGTCGTGAAAAACAAGATGGCTCCGCCGTTCCGTCAGGCGGAATTTGACATTATGTTTGCCGAGGGTATTTCCAAGACCGGCGAATTGGTGGATTTGGGCGTCGACAAGAAGATTATCGAAAAATCCGGTGCGTGGTATTCCTACAAGGGAGAGCGAATCGGTCAGGGGCGCGACGCAGCCCGGGAGTTCCTAAAAAACAATTCCGCCACCGCTCGCGAGGTTGAAATGAAACTGCGAGAACAGGCCGGGGTGCCTGCTCGCCATGAAAAGAAGGTCGAGGCCAAAGAGGACAAGCCTGCTGCCCGCGGCGAAGAAAAGCGGGCGCATCGGTAGCGGCAAGCGTGGTGGGAGCACAGAAGCGGAGAAGCCGACCTTTCTCTGGTGATTGGATGCAGCTCGGGATCAGGTTTCTCGCGCGTCGAGACCGTACCGTTGCGCAAGTTGAACAGTTTCTCGCATCCAAAGGAGCCGTCCCCCGTCAGATTGCGCTCACGATCCGTCGCTTGTCCGATCTCCGGTATCTCAACGATCACGCCTACGCACAGCGTTGGGTGGAACGGAGGCTGGTGGCTCGGCCGATGGGACAAGCGCGGATCAAGGCGGAGTTGCAGGCCAAGGGAATCCCCGAGACTGTGGCGGATCGGGTGATCGCCGATGTGTTCGGCAAGGTTGGTGAAGAACGATTGGCTTGTCAAGCGCTCAGCGCCAAGCAGCGCCATGGCAGCCGGTTGACGCCGGCGCAATCGGTGCGTCTCCTACGTCAGCGGGGTTTCGACGAAGAGACGATCGATCGTATTGTGATGGTCGCTCGCGGCAGCGATGAAGGATTGGACTCATGACTCAGACTGCGCAGGAACTTCGGCAATCGTTCATCCGGTATTTCGAGCAGCACGGCCATCAGGCGGTGCCCAGCTCAGCTTTGATTCCCCAGGCGGACCCAACGCTGCTCTTTACTAACGCCGGTATGAATCAATTCAAACGGGTCTTCCTCGGAGAAGAATCTCGTCCCTACAAGAGAGCTGTCTCCGTGCAAAAGTGCCTTCGCGCCGGGGGAAAACACAACGATCTTGAAAACGTGGGGTACACCAGGCGGCACCACACGTTCTTTGAGATGCTCGGCAACTTTTCGTTCGGGGATTACTTTAAGGACGATGCCATCCCATTCGGATGGGAGTTTCTGACCCAGACGGTCGGGTTGCAGAAAGACCGGATGTGGGTGACGGTCTTCCGCGAGGACGACGACGCGGAGAAACTGTGGAAGAAGATCGGCGTCGCGCCGTCGCGCATCGTGCGATGCGACGAAAAGGACAACTTCTGGCAAATGGCGGACACCGGTCCCTGCGGTCCCTGCTCGGAAATTCACTTCGACCAGGGCCCGTCCGTACCGGGCGACGACAGGCCGAACGGCGAGGGCGACCGGGTGATCGAGATCTGGAATCTCGTCTTCATGCAGTACAACCGCGATGCCACCGGAACGCTCCACCCACTGCCCAAGCCGAGCATCGACACAGGGATGGGACTCGAGCGATTAGTCGCCGTGGCCCAGGGGGTCTACAGTAATTACGACAGTGATCTTTTCACGCCGCTGCTTGCGACGATCGCCGAACGGGCGGGCGTCGAGTACGGCAAGAAGGACTCCTCGGACCGTTCGATGCGCGTGATTGCGGACCATCTGCGCGCTATTACGTTTTTGATGACGGACGGCGTGCTGCCGTCGAACGAAGGACGCGGGTATGTGTTGCGACGGATCCTGCGCCGCGCGGCCCGCCATGGCAGGCTGCTCGGCATTGTCGAGCCCTTTCTGCATGAACTCAGCGCAACGGTCGTGGACCAGTTGGGCGTCGCTTATTCGGAAGTGTGCGCGGCTTCCGGCACGATCGCCGAAGCGACAAAAGGCGAAGAGGAGCGGTTTATCGCGACGCTGGACCAGGGCTTACCGATCTTGAACGAGATGATCGAGCGGACGAAGGCGGGGCAGCACACCGTTTTGGCGGGGGCCGACGTCTTTAAACTCTATGACACCTACGGCTTTCCGATGGATTTGATCACCGAGGCCTGCCGGGAACAGGGCATGACGGTCGACGAACCTGCTTTCAATACGGCGATCGAGGAGCAGCGGACTCGCGCGCGCAAGACCGGCGGATTCGAGCAGGAAACGGCCAGACCGGCCGTCGCGGAGCTGGCCAAGCGGATCGGGGCGACGACATTCGTCGGCTATGAGCATCTGGAAAGCGACGGCGTCTTGCGGGGGATTCTGAAAGGCGAGCAACTGGTGAAGGAAGCGGCCGAAGGGGAGATGGTCGAGCTGGCGATAGATGTCACACCCTTCTATGCGGAAGGCGGTGGTCAGGTCGGAGACCAGGGAATCTTGACGGGTCCTGAAGGCGTGGTCGATATCAAGGAGACGACCAGGCCGGCGCCGACGGTTATCTTGCACAAAGGAATCGTCCGCAAAGGCTGTATTCGAGAAGGCGAACGACTGCGGATGATGGTCAACACGTCCACGCGTCGGGACGCCGCGCGCAATCATACGGCGACGCATCTCATCCATGCGGCCCTGCGTGATTTGCTCGGGCCGCATGTGAAGCAGTATGGATCACTGGTCGGACCCAACCGCCTTCGGTTTGACTTTGCTCATTTTCGAGCGCTTTCGTCCCGCGACATCGACGACATCGAATCGACGGTGAATGAAGAAATCCGCAAGAACGAGGCCGTGCGCACCGACGTGATGAGCATTCAGGACGCCGTGGCGAACGGCGCCTTGGCGTTCTTCGGCGACAAGTACGGCGAACACGTGCGCGTCGTGAGCGTCGAGTCGTTCAGTAAAGAATTATGCGGCGGAACCCATTGCAGGCAGACAGGTGACATCGGGCTCTTCCGCATTGTTTCGGAAGGGGGCGTGGCGGCGGGTGTGCGCCGGATCGAAGCGCAGACCGGCAGCGGCGCGTACGGACTCATGAAGAAGCTGGAAGCCGATGTCCGCGAGCTGTCGGACCTGTTGAAGGCGGGGCAGTCCGAGCTGGTCGCCAAGACCCGCAAGTTGATGACGCAACTCAAGGACAAGGAGCGGCAGCTGGAAGAGTTGAAATTGAAGATGGCCGGCGGCGCCTCGGTTGCCTCCACCGCCCGGACCGTCGCCGGAGTGGCGGTGCACACGCAGCGGACGGATGGCCTGGATGCGAACGGCATGCGAGCGCTGGCTGATCAACTCCGGGATAAGCTGAAAAGCGGCGTCATCGCGTTGGGCGCAGCGACCGACGACGGCAAGGTCTCGCTGCTGGTTGTCGTGACGAAAGACTTGATCGGCAGGCTCAAAGCCGGCGAGCTGATCAAAGTCATGGCAGCCGAAGTGGGTGGAACCGGAGGCGGCCGGCCGGAAATGGCCCAGGCTGGGGGGAAGGATCCGGTCAAGCTCGACGCCGCGTTGGAAAAGGTTTTTGGCCTGGTTGAAACCACTCTCCGGCGGTAGAATCATGCCTAGCCGCATTCTCGCGCTTGATTACGGGACTAAGAGGATCGGTGTCGCGCTCAGCGACGAATTAGGCTGGACGGCGCAGCCGTTAGAGACCATTGAGCGTCGGACGCTGGTCCGCGATATCGCCCACATCGAGCAGTTGGTGCAAGGACATGAGGTCAAAGAGGTATTAATTGGGCTTCCGTTGCGGCTCGATGGTGAAGAAGGGCCGGCGGTGCAAGCGGTTCACGAGTTTATCGCCCATTTAGGAGAGGCAGTTTCAGTTCCGATCGTCACCTGGGATGAACGGATGACGACGAGGTCGGCGGAGGATCTCTTGATCGCCGCCGATGTCAGCCGTAGGAAGCGCAAAGGAGTGGTTGATCGTGTGGCCGCCGCGATTTTGCTCCAGAGCTACCTTGAGTCTCAGACCCCCGCAGGGGCTCACGACGCTAAGACCTCTTCGGAGGAGACAGTAGAAGAGTGGGAGGAGTCTCTCCAAGACAGTCCAGCCTATGACGCTTCGTCTCATCCTCATCGTGTTCCTCGTGGTCGTCGTACTCGTCGGGTTGGCCGGGTACCAGATGATTCGATGGGCTGAGGCTCCGGTTGTTCCCGAGTCCGATCGCCCTCCGCAAAAAATCGTCATGATCCCGGAAGGCGCGACGTTTCAACAAGCTGCGATCTTGCTCGAACGGGAGCAACTGATCAGGAGCCGTTCGGCGTTTTTGCTGCTGGGGAAGGCTCAGGCGGCTGATCGCAAGATTCATCCCGGAGAATATGAGCTCAATGCCGCCATGGCTCC
>JBKKBQ010000186.1:0-19832 GCA_046714015.1 Nitrospira sp. | reverse complement strand
CCGTGACATTCGACACACTTTTTTTCGACGACTAATTCGCCACCGCGCTTCTTACTCTCGTCAGTTGCGGGTTTTGGTTTCAGATCAGCGAGCTGTAAGATGGTTTGCGTTTCCGACTGCTTATCCGTGAATTTCCGGTCTTTGACGAGTTGGGTCGTAACAAAAGACAATACTTGCAAGCGCTGTTCTTCACTCAGGATGCCCTCCCACGAGGGCATCGCCGAGCCTGGGAGTCCGTGTGTCACCGTCTCGAAAAGATCGTTTTGACCAGCGATCGGCTTCTTCGCGTCAAACAATGGAAGTTCGCCGCTCGCGGTATGACGAATTTTAAAAGTGCCTTGGTTGAAGTTTCGTGGGCGCGGCCACAGTCGATCGGCTCCAGGTCCGTCCCCGGCGCCATCCACTCCGTGACACCACACGCACTTGGTGAAATAGACTCGCTTTCCTGCCTCGATCATTTCTGCCGAAGGTTCAGGAGCAAGAGCTCCCTTCTTAAAGCCTTCGGGTAGCCCTTGTGCAGAAACGATCGAAAATCCGGCACTTGACACAAGAATGACTCCGAAGGCAGCAGCCGCTACGATTCCGGCCTTCTGAGTTATGCTGTCCATCATGGTTAGCCTCATCTCCATTTTGTTTGGTTTGGCCCATCAAGAGTGATTCGGCAACTAATCCCAGGTTCTGGGATAGTAACCGGTGTGCCAATACTCAAACAGAATCACTTTCCAGATTTCATCGACAGTCAGGTGCTGTTCCCACGGGGGCATGACTGAAGCCCAGGGGAACCCTTCATTCGGCAACCCAATTCCGCCCTTTGACACGCGCCAGAAGATAAAGGTCTCTTGCAGCTGTGCGATGGTACCAGGATCGGTGAAATTGGCTGGAATCGGATTGAAGGCAAAGGCGTGGAGTCCTCGACCATTCAGATTGTCACCATGGCAAAAATGACAATTTTGGAAGAATATCTCGCCCCCCTCCCGCACATACTTCAAATACCCTGTATTCTTGTCATCCCATGGATTGGCATTCGGCTTCATCAAACGCCCCATGCCCTGCTCAACGATATTGGCGTTCGTAAATTCTTGATCGTATTTCCCTTCTGGATTCACGCGATAAGGATTCTGAGAGGTCTGTAATGTATAGGTCTTGCCATGTACCTTTGTGCTCGCCGGAGGTGCGGGGTGAACCGTTCTTAACTCGATCGGCTCTTCAGACTTCGGCATCATGGCGTTGAAAGAAAAACCACCGATCAGGATCGGCAAGAGCACAAGATAGGCATACCGCAAGAGCCTATTCCCGCCAGTCTGAGCGTCAAGCACGTTCATGATGGGCTGCTTGAATTTCTTCCAATCTTCCTCGTTGGCTGACACCCACATGAACACCGCTACGAGAGATACTGTCCCATACATCGCGCGCACACTGAAGGGGATCGGCGGATATACACGGTATTTCAGATAGAGCAGAAAAAATGCCCAGAAGCCGATGCCTTGCCAGAAGCGAGGCATGGCCATACCCATGGCACTCAGCATGTAGCTCAATCCGGCAAAGCCCATCACATAACAGGCTACCTCAAGTAGCATCTGTACCGGCATGTACCCTTCGATTAAGCGCACGTAAGTCGATGGAACGACATCGAATATCATTCCACCCAGAAGGAGAAGCCCAGCTACTCCGATCAAGGCACCGAGCGACATCAACGCTTTCATCGGCAAACTCCCTTTACTCTCCGCATGACAGGCAATCGGAGGCTACTAAATTTTTGGCGGCGGCGCTCCGGTTTTCACCTGTGACAAATAATCGACGATCTTTTTCAACGCACCGGCGCTCAGCTTTTGTCCAAAGACTTTGGGCATCGTGTTATCCGGGAACGGCTTCACCACGAAAGCGCTGGGTTCGACAATAGACTCCATGATGTATTCAGTAGGAGATTTTGCCGTCCCTTTATACGTGGGATCCTTTATGCGCTGTGGTGCGGTTGTCCCTTCCTCCAGCTTCGGACCGATAGTCCCCATCGCTCCAGGAATTCCAGGGATCGTATGACATGACACACATTGGGCTTTCGCAAAAATCTGGTCCACAGGTTCTGATCCATCAGCCATCAGAGAAGTGGCTCCCGCAGGCTTGTCATCCGCCTGCTTGGGACGATCAGCTTCTGGAATAAACTTCTCGTACGACTTCACAATCTCCTCGAACGACGGAGCCTCGATTCCTTCACGGACATACATCCAGGTATCTACGGCTGCAAGCTCGGGCAGACTGAGGGAGATTGGAGGCTTATGGATGACGGGCATTGGACTCTGCTTGTCATTCGTTCCCTTCACCCCGTACCCGGAAACGACATAGCAACTAGGACAGGCGTGCGATTCCGCAATGTACTCTTGTGCAGTTTCTGCAGTTCCTGAACCTGGGGATGCTTCCTTAACTTCGTATTCACGTTTGGAGGGATTGCCTTTCGAATACTTGGGGTCCTCCAATCGCTCCTTCCCTCGTCCAGGAAGTCCGGCTAAGTTTGGCGCTCGTTCGCCCAACATGCCGGCATGAAATGCATGGCATAGCGGACATTGCCCCTTGCCGATAGCTCCCTGCTCCTTGTTCTTCCCGATACCTCCAAAAATAATCTTTTCGCCTTCATCAGCAAGTTGCTGCGGCGTCATCGAACTGAAATCCAGCTTTTCTTCTTTCGGCGGGAAACCACCTTCAACTTGGGGAAGCCAATTTCCATAACCAGACAGAAACGCCGCGACAAAAAACATCATCCCACCGATCTTCAGAAGGGCACCCAGATTGGTGAAGTACAACGCCATGACGAAGGTTGTCACAGTGATCATCACCAGCGAGACGGGCAACAATCGATTTTCGCCATAGAAATTGTTCTTATAGTTCGCAATAGCTATAAACAGCAGCATCGTCGCGACTATACCGATGAATGTCTTGAACACCGCGCGTTTCTTCGCGGCAGGATCGCTGATGGACATCTGGAAATACACCAACAGCCCTGCCAGGATGGCCAGAGCCATCCAGCCCATCGAGAGTGCCTCTGCAATCAGGTTACTCAAGGTCGTGACCTCCCACAGCTACAACGTGGGGGATAAGCCCCCACTATTGAGCCGACTAGCAATAATCAACGTCTACTAGTGACTGGCAGCCGGTTGCGGGACACTGCCAGGGATTCCCGCTTTCGATTCGACTGGAACCTTCTTCGCAGTCAAGCTGCCAAGCCAGAAGACAAATAGGATCGTGATCCAGAAAAACAACACATTGAACGAAATCATATTGGCGGCAAATCCCACCGTATGCGTATAGGCCCAGGGTGAGTTATCCCTCATGATCTCATTGACGTGCCAGAACAGTCGGACCGATGAGCGAATATACCCCATCAAGCCCATCATCCAAGTAAAGGCAGTTGCCAACATGATGAGAGCGTATTGAGAGCGAGCAGAAATCTTCCCCCACTCAATCGGTCCCATCTGCTTTGCCCCTTTCATCATGAAACTATTCAGCGCAAACATAAAGAACAGGCATGACAACGTAGTTGCTACTTGGGGAACAGACAAACCAACGCGTACGTTCGCGGGAATGTAATAGCCGTAGATAGCAAGCCAGATGATGTTAATGTAGGCGCAAGCAAAGAATACGCCCATGAAGATGTTGCCGAATTTCGCCCAGGATACAGTTGAGACTTTATTGCCCCTCATATACCAGACAAAACTCAGCACAGTGGTCGTTATAATGACGTTGATCCCACCATTCTTAGCGGACATGACCCCATAGTTACCCAAGACAGGATGCTGCTGACCTCCCATGGCCTTCAATTCAGCGGGAGTCATGACCATGGTGTGGGGGGTAATAAAAACCATGTAGCCACAGGCGAGGATGAACACAAGGTACTTGATATACCGTTGATATTTTTCCGCCCCTCGCATGCGGCCCATTGCCTGCCAGAGATAATAATTGGTACTCAAGAAGAGGATGCCGATCATGGTGGCCTGAATAATAAACAACCAGGCGAGCAGACCGCCCATCAAGGTAATGCCCATCTGCTGACGATTGGCATACACTTCCCGCATCAGCCAATAGCCTGCAAAGGGCAGCGGGATCAAGAAGGCTACGCCCAGCGCCATTGCAATGTAGCCCATCCAGTCGTAGTGCGCTCGGTCTTCATCGGTCTTTGCCGCCAAAAACTTGTACGCAGCATAAGCGGCGACGACACCGCCTCCGAAGGCCATGTTTCCGAGGATGCGATGAAGGTTGAGTGGGTTCCACAAGGCGGTGTGGATGACATGCCAGATGTTTCCGAGATATCGGCCCTGCTCATCGACCCCGGCCGGCGACATCATGAAGCCGATCCACGAATTCGCCAAGAACATGAGGAGAGTCCCGATAATATTCAGGATGACCGACATGCTCAGATGAATCCACTTTAGAAAGCCCTCTTTCATCTTGTCCCAGCCATAGTAATAAATATAGAGAGTGCCGCTCTCTGCCACGAACATCAATGCATAGATGTGCATGACTGGACGGAATATGCTGGACAGATAGGAGAAAAATGCCGGGTACAAGGTCAGGAAGGTAAAGATCAGAATACCGCCAAGAATAGCCGTGAGTGAGTAGGCCGTAAGACTGATCTTAACAAAATCATAGGCCAACTGATCATAGCGTTTTGCGAGCGCCTTATCCTTCGTTACCACTCCCATAAACTCGATGATCATGCAGAAGATGGGCACAGCCAGCACGAAACTGCCATAATAGAGATGCTGTTGGTTGGCGAACCAGAGCAAGACACGACTTTCGAAGTTGTATCGGGGATAATCCTTGGGACCATCCATGGTCTTAGGGGCGGGAGCGCCGACCACAATACCTTCTGTCTTGTAATAAACATCCCGGCCCTTCTCGATTTTATCTCCATCCTTCTTTGCCGCATCGCCGGCAGGAGCTTCTTCACCGATAGCCGGTGAAGGCAGAGCCACCACGATCGGAAGCAGAAGGAGGCCAACCATCATGCAGAGCGCCATGATCGAAAATATGCGCTTGCCGGCTAAAAGGCCCATGGAATACCTCCTTAGATACGCTTACGTTAAAAAATCACGAAATTCACCAGAAGACTCGACTACGTTTCCGCGGCTTTACTTCCGGAACAGATACCAGTAGTCCAGCCCCTGCATGTCCATTAGATAATGGTCGACCAACGTAAAATAGCCGACTGCAATAATGAGAGAGACGATCACTGCAACGACGGGATTATTCAGGGCGCTCATTCCTTCTTCTCCTCTGCCGACCAAGTCCACCCGTTGATTAAACTGTGCTTCCAGGCCCCATGGCCGCTGCACACGACCTTCAACTCAACAGGGACACTGGACTCCAGCAAACCAGTAGAAAAACCATATTCCAACAGCACAGGTGATATAGAAAATCATCTTGCCGACTTTTATCTTAATATCGCTGTCAGGGGTAGCTGTGGCCATTGTTGTTTCGACTCCCGATCAAGATAGTTGGTGGGTGGTTCAGAATTACTGCATTTCTTGACAGGTACTTAGCCCTGTGTTATCAAATTTTGTCGCTTACGTGCGAAGCAACAGGAGAAAACGTGACGAAAAACTCAAAAGTGTTTGACATTATAGTTTTGGCCGGTATGGTTGTCAACATCATTTTGGCCGTGTTTTTGATCCTCTACTACTTTGATTTTCTGTAAATTCATCCTGATTTTCTCTCCCCCTCTTCTCTCATTCCTGTCTTCGAAATTGCGCAGCGAAATCCGATCGACTCATCTCTAAAGTCCGGCATCATCTTGCTTCGACTGGTAATTCGAACATCACCTCCGGTCGTCGTATAGCCGCCCCCACGAAGCACCCGATAGGTGCCATACTCGGGACTCGGTGGATTCTGTTCCGGCGAGTTCTTGTAGTAGGTTTCACCATACCAATCGTCCACCCATTCGATGACGTTGCCCGCTCCGTCCATCACTCCGTAGGGACTTTTATCAGTCTGAAAGCTCCCCACCGGCGCAGATACGTCATACCCGTCCTGTACTCGAGCCCAGTTGGCGCCATGGGCCTGCTCTTTATTCCCCCATGGCCAGAGTCTTTCGTCGCTGCCCCGCATCGCCTTTTCCCATTCTGCTTCCGTCGGAAGCCGCTTCCCCTTCCAGCGGCAGTACTCCGTGGCATCATCCCACGAGACATAGACAACCGGCTGATTTGTTCCTTTCATCCTTCCACCGCTCTTGGCGTAGCGCGCCGGTAGCCCGGGCTTCCGATGGCCGGTCGCCAGGACGAACTGCTGATAGTAATGATTCGTCACTTCGAACCGATCGATAGAAAACGCATCCAAGCGGATGGTTCGCTGCGGCTGCTCATCGAACCCCCCGCTCTCAGTTCCACGAACGAACGGCCCCGCCGGAATCGTTACCATCTCATCCGGAATAGGTTCCTCTCCTGTAGCGCTATCCGGCGTCGACTCGACGTCGACGCCGGTTCCAGCCACCGGCTTTTCATACGGCGTTACAGTGGTTCCTCGTAAAATCGCGACGATGGGCATGGCGGCACAAGCCAGCACGACAAACAGAAAGACCAATTTGAATTTTGATTCGAGCATGCCGACCTATGACTCAGCGCCCCCTCCAGCAGCTTGATCCAAATCACTCGCACAGCGAATACCAATGGTCACGTCTGTCCGCCAATGCTTGGCCGCAAATCGCTTTGACAGCCTCGCATTATGCTCGGTTTCCCGCCATGAGCCGCCGCGCACGACTTTTAGATCGGCGTTCTCTGGTCCCTTGGGATCGCGAAAGGGCGATTTCTTGTAGTAGTGCTCGCCGTAGGAGTCCTCGACCCACTCCGCCACGTTGCCTGTCATGTCATGGAGGCCATAGGGACTTTGTCCCGCATCGAACGACCCGGGAGGAGCCAGATATTTATACCCATCCTCGCTACCGTCGACATTGGAGGCGTTCGTGACAAACTTATCTCCCCACGGATATCTTCTCTTGCTCCCGCCACGACCGGCTTTCTCCCACTCTGCTTCCGTTGGAAGGCGCTTGCCGGCCCACTTGCAGTAGGCGGCCGCTTCGTCCCAGGAGACACTCATGGCCGCAAATTCAGGCTTCAAAATCTTCGACTGATCGTCATCGAACACCTCGATCCTGGGCACCGCACGTTTAGTCATCCTGGCGAACCGCATGTATTCCTCTTGTGTGACCTCTTTTCGATCGAGATAAAATCCCTTCAAGTAGACCTGGTGCTCAGGCGCCTCATCGGGATCCCCGTCATTGCTTCCCATCGTAAAAGGGCCCTCGGGAATCTGTACCATTTCGCGACCTTCATCTCCAATTTTCGTCTTGTACATCGAGAAATCCTGAACAGGCAGACTGCTCTCTGTCGGTCGGGCCTCCGACTTCACAGATGCGGCCAGCTGTTTCATTTGCTTTGCCTTATAGGACTCATAGGCCAGCAGGCCGATCATGAGAAAAAACGATGCAAACACAAAAATGATGGACCCGACTAAAACACCCTTGTTTTCCACGAACACCTCTTCAATCGAGAGTACCTATCGATCGAGTGACGACGTCTAGATCTGTTCCGTCGCCGCCTTCTTGGCAGCGCGCACATCGAGCAACATTGAAATCTGGACACCTAGAAATCCACCCATGGCAGCACCCGCTCCGGCGCCGACCCACATCCGCTCGACACCGGCCATCAGCCAGGCTAACATGCCACCCAGCACAGTCCCGACAAGGATGCTGACAAGAAATCGGCGGCCGCCGAGAAAGCCGATCACAACACCGAGACCAAGCCCAACAGCAATGGCAACAGGCATCAGCCCACCGCCCATGGTGAGCCCGATCAGAGTACCGACGGTACCCATCACGCCTATTCCCAGCGCAATATCAAACGCCTTGCTCCTCGTCATCACACTCATCCTTCATCTGACCATGAAGACGGGTCTCTACTTGGCCGGAGCGGCAATCAGCGGACCAAAATCGACTTCCACACCAGGTGCCGCGATGATGGAGATCCCCCATGCCTTCTCCGCCGGCTCATGCTTGTGTATGCGCTTGAAATCCTCGTACACATTCACCCGCTCCTCAAACCATTGCCCGATCTCCTTCGCTCCAGCCTGGACGACGATCTCGGAGCCGCTGAACATGCCGCCTTCCGTGACGGTGCCGTCCGGTTTCGACTCGCTCCACACATATTTCGTGAACACCGGGATAAAGAGGAGATCGGTATCGAGTGACGCATAGACTGCGGCCAGTGGCTCGGTTCCAGTCGTGGCCTTATTGAGCCGCCACCGCCAGGTCAGGATAGGATAGGCCTTGGGATCCCAATCAATCTTCTTTTTCTTGATCCGCTGGCCCGCATCTTTCGCCGACAAAAAGTTCATTCCGTTCTCGGATCGGACCTTATAGGCTTCCCGACCTTTTGATTGACTTCGCTGATTTTCGTGATCCCAGAGAGAAGGAAACCCATCTGCTTCCTTCGCTTGGAAATCTTCAAGCACCAGGGTTTGCCCTTGGGCACCGACCGGAACCTGCCACGTCAGTACGCCCATCAGGAAACCGAGAACGACTGTCGCACACCTCGACACACAGCGCGCCATATGCTCTATTCCCTTTCTAGGTTTCTTGCGACGGAACCGGCGAAAGCAAGGGCGCCTGTTCCTCCTGCAATTCCGCACCCATCACCGGTTGCTGTCCCCGCTCGCACATCCAGAACAACGTAAGAACGGCCGCCCAAAATACCACCATGTTCAGCGTCACCATTTTCGTGGCATATTGAAGATCCGGGGTGAAGGCCCAGGGCGAGACGTCAGCCATCAGCTCACTGACATGCCATGACAAGCGTCCCGATGAGCGAATGTAGCCCATCAAGCCCATCACCCAACTGAAAGAGGCCGCCAACCCAAACAAGCCGACCATGCCACGCAGCGGAATCTTCCCCCACTGAATCGGGCCGTGTACGACAGCTTGTCTGAGCATCAATCGATTCACCACCACACCGACTACGATCACGGTGAACGTCGTGAACGCTTGGGGAGCTGAAAGACCGACACGAACCTTTGCCGGCAAGTAAAACCCATAGATGGATAACCACACGATATTCAGCGCTCCGACAATATAGAGCACGGTGAGCATCGTATTCCCGGTCTTGATCCAAGAGATGGTCATGGTGCGATTCGCTCGGCGATAATACAGAAAGCTGAGGGCAGTCACGAGGATCAGGATGTTGACCGCTCCGTTCTTGGCCGACATGACTCCGTAATTGCCGATCACGGGATGCTGCGCGCCTCCCATCGCCTTGACCTCGCTGGCAGACATGAGCAGCGTATGAGGCGTCAGCCAGATGAAGAGCGCCAGCATCAAGACACCCAGTAAGAGTTGGTAATAGGGCTGATAGCGCTCCCCCCCGTTGACCCGCGCCATGCTCTGCCACAGATAGTAGTTGATCCCCAGAAACAGGACACCAATCAAGAGTGCTTGGACCACAAACAGCCACGTGAGCAAGCCACCCATCATCGTCACCCCCATGGTCTGACGAAACACGAACACCGATTTCATCAGCCAATAGCCGGCAAAGGGCATGGGGACGAGCGCGCAAACCGTGACAAACAGGAAGACATAACCCACCCAGTCGAAATAGGCTCGCTCTTCGTCGGTCTTACTGGTAAAGAACCGATAACAGGCATAAGCCAACACCACCGCCCCACCGGACATAATGTCCGCGAGGAAGCGATGGACGTTCAGGGGGTTCCAGAGCGCGGAGTGCAGCAGATGCCAGGCATTTCCCAGGAACCGCCCCTGTGCATCCACTCCGGCCGGCGACATCATGAAGGCCGACCAGGCGTTCGCCATCATCAGTAACACCGTTCCCACAATGTTCGTCAGAATGCCGATCGCGGCGTGAATCCACTTCATGCCGCGCCCAGTCAACCGATTCCACCCGTAGTAATAGACGATCAGCAGTAACGTCTCGCCGACGAACACGGCGGCATAGGCGGGCATAAATCCCTTGAACGTGCCGCCCATATACTTCATGAAACTGGGATACAGCGTAATGAACATCGTCAACATGACGCTGCCGATGAGCGCCGTAACCGACAGGGCCAAGACCGCCACCTTCGCGAGATCTCTCGCCAGACCATCATAGCGAAGGGCCAAGGCCGGCTTATTGGTGATCAGTCCAAGGAACTCGAGCAATGCGCAAAACAACGGCAGGGCGAGCACAAATCCACCGAAATAGGTATGTTGCTGTGTCACAAACCACACCAGCAGCCGACTGTCTAACGAACCGATTCGTGGATAGACCGTTTCATCAGGAGCAGGCGCTGCCGGTCCCTGCGGAGTTCCCTCCGTGCCGAAGTACACATCCGTCGATGATTCTGCAAATGACGGATCGGGCCCATTCCAAGCACATCCGATTGCAATCGCGATCATCACGAAGCAGATCGCAACATTGCTCGCGGAACGTGTCATCATCACGCATCCTCGGCCCATACCTCTACCCCTTCGTTCCGGTCTTGCCGAGCGCCAACTCCCCAGCCGCACCGTCAGCACCGACCGTCTTCCCAAGAATTCCCATCACAAACGGGCAACGCAACATCCCGCTCGACAGTTGTGGAGCCTGTTCATCCTCGACATGACGGCGATCACCCAGGTAGTACCCATACACCGCCATCATCGCCGTCACCAGCGCACCCATCACAGCGGCTGAACCCGGAGAAATCGTCGGCTGCCTTGCGACAAACAAGAGTAGCCCCATTGCCACCAGATAGTAGGTCGATGCAAAGGCCATCCCGGGCCACCACCAATATTTCAGCAACTCACCCGGCGCAGTCTGGCGGAGCGTGTGCACCCATGGGACGGACGGAGAGAGCCCACCAAAATAGGCACAGAGGGCCAGACCACCGCCGAGAACCGTCACACTCAACAATTGGGCCAACTCGGCTCCCTGAGCATCCGCAATGGCGACCCCTGACAACGATGCCAATGCACCCATACCAAAACCCACCACGGCCCAAGGCCCCAGGTGCCATGCCCTGCGTTGCACCAGCGCACGAAACTGCTCGCCATCGGGAAACGTGAGAAATGGCCGCCCCAACAGCGAGAGCTTGCGCACATGTCCGATTTCAAACGCGTCGCGAGCGACGGCCGTGCAGGAGATGATGATCGCCATCATCGCCGGCCCATCAGGATGTTGAAGATAATCATAATTCATGATCCATAACAAAGTGAGGACCAACAATGAGAGCTGAATACCATAGACGGCACCGATCCATCCGGCAAGCCAGCTGAGAAGGCGCGCTCCATCTTGGCGAACAATGGCAGACCAGGGGGCAGACCGACCAACCCGATAGGCCAAGAGAGCGGTGACCATCGCCACCAGACTACTGACCGTCAACAGCACCAGGGGATCCGCGATCGGAACGAGATGCTTGACGAGACGATAGACCCCGAACGCGATCAGCCCTGGGACAAACATCACGATCCGTTTCTGCTTGCGCACAGTCTCTTCCGTAACCGCCAAGCTTAAACTCGGAAGGACCCGCAAGGCCATTCGATGCAGCATAATGTTCAGGACCGAGACAGCAGGACTGAGGACTGAGCCGGGAGAATGATTCGTTTCATTTCTTCTCTCCTTCTCAGCACTCAGTCCTCATCAGTCGTTACTATTTTGAAGCCCCCATCCCAAAATACTTCGCTTTCACTTCTTCCATCAGCGACACCGTGATGAGCGACACTCCACGATCCGCCGCTGTGCGTTCGAGTTCAATCCGTGCCATGGCACGAACCGGTGCCGGCACCCGGTCCAACCGCCGCTCTGCCTCCGGGTCCCATTCGATACGATCCCCAGTTCGGGGACGGAGCAGAGTCTCGTACGTGACGACCCGCTGACTTTGAGAACGGAGATCCTGCTCCACCTCTTCCCGAACCAGCATAGCCACATACGGAGGCATGCGCTCCAGGCGGTGCAACGCCTCATCAGTCCATAGCAATCGATCGACAAGTCCGTGGGCCTGCCCTTCCGGCACATCGACACCAATCTTCAACCCACAGCCACGACATTCCGAACGGATGAACCATTGCAGTGAACCGGCCTCACTGCCACGCTCCTCAATCCCCTCGGTATGCATCCAGCGACCACAGCCACAGGTCAGCATAGGAAGTGCTCAGTGCTGAGTGTTGAGTGCTGCGCTTGGAAGAAATCAACCTCAGTTCTGTTCTCCGACATCATAAGATTATCTGCAAACTCACCACTCAGCACTTTGACCTCAGCACTCATGTCATTACCCGATTTTGCCGGGATATAGGATATACAGCATCGTGTAGGTGAAGCTGCCGGTCACGAACAGGACGCAGTAAATGACCATCGTAAATCGGCCGAGCGCTCGATGCCGCCGCGCACCATCAGGCCAGATCCGTTGAATCGTCATCTCAATCGCAAACACAAAAGCCACCACCGCGAGAAAGATCACATACACTTCCAGCTTCCGCATCGAAAATCCCGCCGTGGCCACCCGCGAGAAAAATAACCCAAGCACCACCACGGCAATGACGCTGAAAATGACCCCGATCTTCTTCCACGTCGTGAGCAACCGTGATTCACGAAGGGAGCGCACTCCGTCGATGAACTGTTGGGCACGAAAACCCAACACAATCATGTACACCGCCATGATTAAGCCGATGATGACAAGAATGATATGGAGCGTCAGCACCGGGATGAAGACGTAATCATAGAGCGACTGCGAGCCCCCGAACCCTTCCTTCCCCTCGACAGCCAGGACCCCCAACTGCCGAAACAGATAATACGCGATGAAGAAGCTGAGCATCGCAATCATTCCCCCGAACATCAACCAATGATGGGCGTCGGCCCGTCGCTTCCGAGCCTGAAACCATCCCAGGACGAATAATCCGGTAAAGAGAGTCGCCATAAACTGGCTCAGATCCGCCCCCACCGTGGCATGCGTCCCGAAAAAACCAGGTTCCCGCAACCAATCCATCATCCTTCCAACTCCCACCCCCTCACGCTTGCCCCCTCATCCCTTACTGTTTCATGCCCTGCACCACGGCCGTTTTCTCCAGCTCCGTGACGGAGGTGAACCCGGCCTTGGTCATCCAGCTCATCGCATCGCCGGTTCTATAACAGCCCCCCTGCTGCGTATTGACCAAGATATGCATGGCAAAAGCCGTCGTCCAAGCCGGGCCCGTTCCCGCCTCGTCCAGAAATCGATCTTTGATGACCAACCGACCACCCGGCGCCAGATGATTGAATACTTTTCCAACCAAGGCGGCATTCGATTCGAAGGTTTGATAATGCAAGATGTCGGACATGAGCGCCACATCATAGGGACCGCCCAAGGCCTCTCGGTTGAAATCGCCGGGGCGCAGCGCGATCTGCGATTCCAGCCCCGCCTCTTTCACGGTTTTTTCCGTCAACCGAAGCGTCGCGGGAAGATCGAACACCGTAGCAGTCAATTCGGGATAGACCCGGCAAAATGCGATCGCGTTCGTGCCCGCGCCGCCGCCCAAATCCAGCAAGCGCTCACGCCCGGACAGTTTCAGCCGCTTGGCCAAATCGGGTCCGCTCTGCTGACCGATGCGGTGCAACACCGCCAACACGTTGCTTCCCAATTCAGGATCGGTTTCAAAGACATGCTGGTCAACCGGCCGGCGCCCGGTTCGGATCGTTTCCTCCAACTTGCCCCAGTTGTTCCATTCCGCATCATGCAACACCAGCAGGTGGCCGATATACTGGGATGAATGCCGGACGAGGTGCTTCTCCGCCGCCGAGGAATTCCCGTAAAGATCCCCGTCCTTCATCAGCAACTTCAACGCCACAAGCGCGTTCAACAAGAGGGTAAGGGTCGGCTCATGGGCCCCGATACGCCCCGCGACTTCCTTTGCCGTTTTCGGCTTGCCATCCAGCGCGGAAAACACATCCAGCTTGACCGCCGTCAAGAGGATCTTGGTTTCCCAGTAGTAGCCCAGCTGGAATATCTCTGCGAGCGAGAATTCTCGTGACACACCACTCCCTTTGAGCAAATAGCATTGAAACGCAAGATCTTACCTAGATCGGAAAGTAAAAGACAAGGCGGCGAATGCCCTCCTTAGAGGCCGAAAAGACCACTTGGAAGTAGGTTGCTGGGGACTAGCTCCGGCGAAGCCGGTACCTGACCCGGTTCTCACAGACAGTGGCGGTGGGATCAGTTAAGCAGTACCAGTTACTCGTCGTTAAACGGGCGCAGCAGGCTGACAGTTAATACAGTGAAAATTGTTGCCCTAACCTGAGCTGCCTCAAACTGCCCCTTCTTCAAATTCCTCATGCCACGAGAACAGATTTTCGTTCACGCTTCTTCCAGCTGGATGGTTTCCACATGGACCCTGGCGACTCCCTGTTCGACAAATCCCAGTTGTTCGGCGGCTCCCCGGCTGAGATCGATGATCCGCTTCCCTGAATCAGGGTTGTGATCACTGGGGAAGGGGCCGCGGTCATTCACTCGGACAATGATCGACTTTCCATTATCGAGATTCGTCACCTGCACATGGATCGGCAACGGCAGATACTTGTGCGCCGCCGTCAACGCGCTGGGGTTGAACAGCTCGCCATTAGCCGTCATGTGGCCTCCCGGTAAACGCCTGGTTTCTTCCCCATACCAGGATGCTACGCCTGTCTCTTCGTACATCTGTGCGCTGGTGAGGCTCATCGGCACATAATGCTGACCCTTGACGGTATATGGAGCGGCCTTGACCCGTCCAAGCCTGATTGCCTCCTTAACCGGGAGGCCATCAATGGTCTGAATATCATCCCGGATCAATGGATACTCCAGGGGAGCCCGGACCACCTCAAAGGTAAACTTCCCGATGTGATAGACCAGTTTGGTCGCACCCTTCGTCAATTCATAGGTACCGCTCACAACCCATATGGTGCCTTTGACCGTCTTTTTGGCGACACGATAGCCGGTCTTGATGACCGAGAAGGTAGTCTTGATCGCATTGAATGGGATCTCGATTACCGAACAGGAGGTCAGCGTCAGGAGGATGGGGAAGAGGAGCAGTGAACCGATCTTGAAATTCTTGCAGCGAAAATAGAAGAGCACGGCGACGAATTTGTAATGTACCGCGCTGAAAATGCGAAGGGCAGCGGGAATTCCGCTGCCCTTCAGGAGCACAGACAGGCTGAACGAGACTTACTTGATTTCAGCCTTCAAATTAGCGGTACCGCCATCGGTCACATCCACCTCAAACTCGGTCTTCTTGGCCTTGCCGGCAAATGGATGCCAGGCGATGACCTTATGCTTCCCAGCCGGTACATCCTTGAGCTCGAACGACCCGTCGTCCTTCACCACGGCAAAATGCGGGTTCGAGACAGGCAGGAAGAACGATTGCATGAACTCATGCTGGTCGCACTGTAACCGGAAGTACCCTTCCTTCTCTGCGCCGCCACGGAAGGTCACCGGCTTATCCAGCTTGTCACCCTTCTTCGCAAGACCGATATTGAAACCGGTTGCGGAGCTCGTGCCCTTCACCGTGAAGCTGTGTGGGTTGTGGAGCACACCGGCCACAGACTTGGGATCATCGGGATCCGCATCGGTGTTTTCGACCTTGAACGGCCGAGTATTGACGACAATGCCGCTGAACGGCTGAAATTCACAGAATGCGGCCACGACTTCCGTCCCAGCATAGCCATCTGCCCATGCCTTGTCTTCGATGTCGGCCACCGCCACCACCGCACCCTTCAAACCACCGTCCTTGCTCACTTCGATCTGTTTGAGAAACCGCTTATCCCCATCCATCAAACTCTTATTCGGATTCTGGGGACAGAACTTCGGATTCGGAAACTTGGAAAAGAGGAACTCTTTCTGCTCTGCCTTCCCGGCATAGGTCACCTTCCCGGAGATCGTTCCTCCGGCATACGAGGTGAGAGGCGCCGCGACTAACGCGACGGCTGCCACACCAAACATGATTGATAGCGCACTCTTCATTGGACTGCCTCCTTGTAATAGACCAACATTCTAATCCCTGACTTGCTCGTTTCCGCCCTTTCCCATCAGCCGAGTAGAAACTCATGAACTACATTTACTTACCGCAGACACAACGACCATCCGCTGGCGAGACTGGCTCAGATCGAGTTATGTATATGAAATCTTACCGCCCGCTGTCAATGTCAAACAAGAGGCGACGAAACCCTATCCCATGTAGCTATTTTGCCTGTGTCTCTGGTAGACTTGAAGAAATTTGGACCGCCGACTCCTCGAACCGGAACTATCTGCAGAAAGCCTCTGCTTCCATATGAACGACTGTTCCCTCCAGAATTAGTACCCTTATGCTAGCACCACCATCTCCTGCTATCAGGCTCAAGCGTACCTATCCAGTCTATGTCACCGTGCTGCTCTTCAGCCTGATCGTCGGCAGTGCGCTGATCGGCGTTCCGTTATTTGGATTTGTCTATGGGTATACCTGGTTGGATTGGACCATGTTCTTGGTGCTGTACCTGGTGACCGGGCTCGGTATTACGGTCGGGTACCATCGCCTGATCTCACACCGGAGTTTCATGTGCCCCGACTGGGTCAAGGCCGGATTACTCATCGCCGGCGGATGGGCACTGCAAAACTCTGCTCTGAAGTGGGGAGCCGATCACATCCGCCACCATGCAGCCTGCGACCAGGATGCTGATCCGTACAATGCAAAGCTGGGATTCTGGCACAGTCACTGCGGATGGCTCTTCGCCGACCAGCGCTACGCCGACCAGAAGTACGCCACTCGCCTCCGGCAGGACCCCGTGATCCTGTGGCAGCATCGCTACTATGTGCCGATCGTGCTTTCAGGATTGGCGCTCCCGTTCGTGGTGGGTTTTCTCTACGGTGGTTGGGTCGCCGGTGTCGGTTGTTTCATGCTGGCCGGTGTCGGACGGACGTTTGCCGTTCTGAACTCGACCTTTTGCATCAATTCAGTGTGCCATCTCTGGGGAAGCCAACCACACAGTCAAGCCGACTCCAGTCGAGACAGCTGGTTCGTCTCGCTCCTGACGTTTGGGGAGGGATATCATAACTATCACCACACCCACCAAAGCGACTACCGAAACGGTCCCCGCTGGTATAACTTCGACCCATCCAAATGGCTGATTTTCACGCTGTCGCAGCTGAGGTTGGCCTGGTCGCTCCGCACCGCTTCCGCCGCTGAAGGCAAAGTTTCAAACCTCTAACGGTTATCCGACCCCTCAGCACCACAATCCGCGGCAGGCAAGCGATGGTTGTGCTTAGTATTTCCGCAACGACACGGCCGGGAGATTCCACAACTCTTCTCGAACGGCTGCCCATAATGCTTCGAGCATGTCAGTGAGGTCCGGGGCCGTTCTGGCCAGCAACTTGATCGCAACACTCGGGATAGCCGGAGTCGAGACACCGCCCAATACGTGGCCTAGATCTTGGTCAAGAACGGAAGCCACCTTTGTTTCCAGTCGCTTCCAGGTTTCTAGTGAAACCGAATCGTTCACAACATACAGAGATGCAACATAGTCCCACTCTCCCGCCAATCCAACGCGACCCAGGTCTGTCGCCGGCTCTAAGACGTAGCGCTCCACAAGCGAGTCGCCCGAGGCAGTGGTGATTTGGATGTCGTTCTCCAGATCGGTAAACGCCCATCGTTCTTCACGAGCGATTCGCCCCGACGCGATGGCATCCCACAAAATGATGGTCGCCCCAGGAGCTAATGTCGCATGCAGCGTCTGCCGGAATCGTGACCCTGCAAAGGGAATAGTATGCTCCGGCAACCATTCCAAGATCGCACCAGACCCGACCGAGATAGTTATTGTCTGCTCCGATAGTTGTCCTTCGGATCGATAGACCCGGTTGGCGGAAGGTGCCGAGATAAGGACATGGGCGTCCTTCTCTAGGGTCATATCTATGGAAAGGCTGTCCCCCCCAACGAGGCCACCGGACGGATTGACCAGCAGGGTATAGGCAGCACCTGTGTCATCGAGGTAAATAGGAGGAAGCAACTTCCAGGGTGTGGTGAAGTATGAGTGGGCGATAACCGTTCGATGCTCAAGCTTGGCGTACTGAAGCCTGAGCTCACCGACCCGGCCGACCAATTCAGTTGCAAATGGCCCACGTCCACGGTTCTTCTGAGGCCTGACTCTTTTAGAAGCGCGTCTTTTCGGAGAGGTGCTTCTTCGCCGAGAAGTCTTTTTGTGTGGTCCCACGCGTGCCGGCACGATCATGAACGCTTCGCACGTTGAGGTAGGCGTTGTTCCACCCATGCAACAACGGTATCCAACCCTTCGCCGGAAAGGATATTGGTGAACGCGAAGGGAAGGTCTCCGCGCATCCGACGGGTATCCCGATCCATGACCGACAGATCGGCCCGTACGTACGGTGCTAAATCCATCTTATTGATGACGAGAAAATCCGATCGGGTGATCCCTGGTCCCCCTTTTCGTGGGATCTTGTCACCCCCCGACACATCGATCACATAGATGACATGATCCACCAGTTCAGGGCTGAAGGTTGCCGCAAGATTGTCGCCGCCACTTTCCAGAAAGATCAATTCAACGTCCGGATGGCGACGAAGCAGATCGTCAATGGCTTCCTGGTTATGCGAGGCATCTTCCCGAATCGCCGTATGTGGGCACCCCCCAGTTTCAACACCAAGAATCCGGTCGACCGGTAAGGCACCGCGCTTGGTCAGGATTTCTGCGTCGATTTTCGTGAAAATATCGTTTGTCACGGCGGCAAGGCTGAATCGATCGCGCAACCGCTGACACAGCGCTTCGACAAGCGCTGTCTTCCCCGACCCAACGGGGCCTCCAATGCCAATGACCGGAATGCCCAGCTTTCGTGCTTGAGTTGGAGTCCAATGGTGACTGTGCTCACGATTTAGATCATGCATGGTAATCCCACGAGCGGACAGTTGAGACCAAAGGTCCTCAACGGCCGTTCTGTTCCTTTCTATGCGTCACGCATGCTCACTGATTCACTATTAAGACCGAAAGAGTCTCCATTCCAGAGCACCATGCCGCATTGCATAAATGTCTTGGACGGGCGACCACGAGCTCATGGCAGTATCTGAGTCAACGTCTCGACTGATCCGCTCAATCAACGGCAGCCATTCGCCCAAGATGCGCTGCCCTTCATGTTGTCCAAGAGGGCTGAGTCGCATGGCGGCGGAGACAAACCCGACCGCAGTCTGATACAGGAAGGCAGCAGCCGTGTCCTCTTGGCTCCAACCTGCTGCACCGAGAGTGAGTCCGAACGTAATCGCTAAATGGCCCGGCGCTCGCTCAGCGTCGATCTCGTCACGATAGGCCGCAAGGATCGGTTTTTCTCGGATTTGATCCGCCGCAACCCGGATGACTTGCCGCCCCATTTGACGGCTGGCCAACCGCGATGCTCGACTGAGCTTCGTCGCCTCGAGCGTTCGATCGATAGCGAGCGCCACCGAAATTTGTCCGGTAGCCCCTGCTCGATTGGCTCGTTTCGTGGCCAGGGCCTCTCGGCGGCTCATGCCACCTCGCAGCAAATCTTCGATGTACCCGGCAAGCTGATCGGAGGTTTTTACCGCTCCCCCTTGAACGGCAGCCTCCAAACCCGACGAAAATGCGTACCCGCCAGACGGGAAAAATGTATCAATAAACCGCAACCCTTCAAGCAATGCAGACGTATTCATGGGGTATGCAGAAACACAAACAGTCGGTCAGCGACCTTCACACTATATCCGCTACAGGTAACCAAGCCAGCCGTCATTTTCGTCAGAACAAGAAATACCGCTGCGCCATCGGGAGCACGGCAGCCGGCTCACAGGTAAGCCGCACCCCGTCGGCCGTCACAACGTACGTCTCCGAATC
>JBKKBQ010000185.1:0-9201 GCA_046714015.1 Nitrospira sp. | reverse complement strand
AGCGTACGCTTTAGGTTCCGGCTCCGTGCAGCATGGTTGGCTAGCTGAGCATCCTCGGAATGGCACGTTACTGTGTCTGACTTGACTGATCTTCTCATCAAATTGATTCCTGTATTCCCGCTGCTCGCGGTCCTTGTGAACGGAGTGCTCGGACCGCGCTACTCTCATGACACGGCCCATCGATTGGCTTGGGGGTCGGTCGGTCTCTCGTTTCTCTGCACGGTCGGCGTCTTTGCCGATGTCATGCGGACGGGAGCATCCCATGAAGTCATTGTCTATCAATGGATCTTCGGGGGTGATCTCGCGATCAATTTAGCCTACTTGGTGGATCCTCTGACTTGTGCCTGGTTGCTGGTCGTCACCGGTGTCGGGTTCCTCATCCACGTCTATTCCGTCGGCTATATGCACGGAGAAGCAGGATTCACGCGCTTCTTCACCTACATGAATTTATTCATGGTCTCCATGCTGCTGCTTGTCATGGGGAATAACTATGCCGTGCTCTTTATCGGTTGGGAGGGTGTCGGCCTGTGTTCGTATCTCTTGATCGGGTATTACTATGACAAGGTGTCCGCCGCCAAGGCGGCATCCAAAGCGTTCGTCGTCAACCGGATCGGCGACGCGGGATTTCTCGTCGCCATATTTCTTGTCTTCATCAACTTTAAGACTCTCGACTATACCAAGGTCTTTGCGCATGTCGGGCAACTGTCCCCGGACATGGCCACCGCCATCGCGCTATGTCTCCTCGTGGGTGCGATCGGGAAGTCCGCGCAACTGCCCCTCCATACGTGGTTGCCCGATGCGATGGAAGGTCCGACCCCGGTGAGCGCGTTGATCCATGCGGCGACGATGGTGACGGCCGGTGTCTACATGATCGTCCGTAATCACGCGATCTTCGATCTCTCGCCCTTCGCGATGTCGATGGTGGCGTTCGTCGGTGGAGGCACGGCCTTGTTTGCGGCGACTATCGGACTCGTTCAGACCGACATCAAACGCGTCTTGGCCTATTCGACCGTGAGCCAGCTCGGCTATATGTTTCTGGGGTGCGGGATCGGTGCCTATACGGCGTCTGTGTTTCATGTCATGACCCATGCGTTCTTCAAGGCGTTGTTGTTTTTGGCGGCAGGATCGGTCATCCATGCTCTCTCGGGCGAGCAGAACATTCAAAAAATGGGCGGACTGAGCAGCCGAATTCCATGGACCCATCGTCTGTTTCTGATCGGCACCATTGCGATCGCCGGGCTTCCTCCCTTGGCGGGATTCTGGAGCAAGGACGAAATTATGACACATGCGTTCACCAATCATCACTATCTCCTGTACAGCATGGCGGCCGTGGGGGCACTGATGACGTCTTTTTACATGTTCCGTCTGACCTATCTGACGTTTTACGGTGCTTCTCGAATGGACCATCATACGGCTGAGCATGTGCACGAATCTCCGACCGTCATGGTCGCTCCTTTGATGGTCCTGGCTTTTCTTTCGATCGTGGGGGGAGTGATCTTGGGGTTTCCCCCAGATCATGGCTGGCTGCATGGATTTTTGGGGCCGGCCGTCGGGGTTGGTGGCGAGCATGAAGCCGGTGCCGGCATGGTGTTTCTCTTGATGAGCGTCGCGATCTTCATTGCCTTAAGCGGATGGGTGTTGGCGCATTTTTTGTACGGGGTGAACCCGGCAACCGCCGAGCGATGGGCGGAACAGTTCTCCTGGATGTATCGGCTTCTGCTGAACAAATACTATGTGGATGAACTCTACGATCTGATCTTTGTCGAGCCGCTCAAACGTCTGGGAGCGCTGCTTGATTGGTTCGATCGCACGGTCATAGACGGTATCGTGCGCGGAGTGGGACGGCTCACTGATTGGGGTTCTGTGGCATCCACGTGGCTCGAGAAGCACGTCATCTACGCCGGACTGAACGTGGTCGGATACAGCAACCACCTTGCGGCTCGCGAAGGACGAAAAATGCAGAGTGGCATGGTCCATCACTATGCCGCCATCATCGTGGCGGGGCTCTTCCTTCTCGTGCTTGTCGTTCAATTGTTTGCTCAGATGTAGGCCTTAACTAAACGAGACTGCGTTCATGCTCGAAGAACTCACAGCCGGATTCCCGATTCTGTCCTGTATTCTCTTCCTCCCAGTTGTGGGGGCGACTGTGCTCTGGCTGTTCGACGAGGAAGATATGGTCCGGACCTCAGCCCTCACCATTGCGCTGGTGGAACTTGCACTCGCTGTCTTTGTCCTGGTGCGTTTCGTGCCGGAGTCGGCCGCCATGCAGTTCACGGAGCGTGTCCGATGGATTCCGGCGTTGGGCATCAGCTATCACCTGGCAGTCGATGGAATCAGCGTCTTGTTCGTTGGCCTCACGGCTTTTCTGACGGTCTTGGTGGTGGTCTACTCGTGGGATACGATCCGACATCAAGTCAAGCTCTACATGATGTGTCTGTTGGCGCTCGAGACGACGACGATGGGCGTCTTCGTGTCGGTGGATTTGATCCTGTTCTTCGTGTTCTGGGAACTCATGCTGATTCCCAGCTACTTCCTGATCAAGCTGTGGGGAGGGGGGGCCGAGCGTCACTACGCCGCGCTGAAGATCGTCCTGTATACGCTCTTGGGCAGTGTCTTCATGCTGGTGGGGATCGCGTTGCTTAACATCAATTATCACCAGTGGGCGTCGCTGCATCACACGGATCAGAGCTATTCGTTTGATCTGCTCGATCTTCTGACGGTGCCGATTCCGATCTCTCAGCAACTGGTCATCTTTTGGCTGATGTTCCTGGGATTTGCGTTCAAGGCACCGGTGTTTCCGTTCCACACATGGCTGCCTGATGCGCTGTTGGAGGGTCCGATCGGGATGGCCGTGGTCTTGGCGGGGTTGAAACTGGGCACGTTCGGTTTTATGCGTTTCAGCATTCCCCTGCTCCCGGATGCGTCGAAAAGCGAGACGGTCGTCATGGTCGTGCTCGGGCTCTGCGCAATTCTCTATGGCGCGTGGATGGCCTTGGTTCAAGCCGATTTGCGCCGCTTGCTGGCCTACAGCAGCGTCAGTCATCTTGGCTTTGTCGTCGTCGGGCTGTTTGCCTTAAACTATCAAGGGCTGCAAGGCAGCCTGCTCACGATGATCAATCTGGGCTTCAGCACGGCAGGACTCTTCTTTATCGCCGGGTTTCTCTACTCTCGGCAGCAGACGACTCAGTTGTCGTCATTCGGCGGGATGGCGAAACAAGTGCCGCTTCTGGCGACCTTTTTTCTCATTATCGGGTTGGCGTCGATCGGGCTTCCCGGCACCAACGGCTTTGTCGGCGAGTTTCTGATCCTTTTAGGAGCCTTCAAAGCCACATGGTGGTTCGGTGCCGTCGCCGTTCTGGGGGTGATTTTCGGGGCCGCGTATTTTCTGTGGTATTACGAACGGTCGATGTTCGGTCCGTTGGGTGCGGCAGTGAAAGGGACGATGAGCGACCTGCAACCGCGTGAGAAGATCATTGCGGTGTCACTGTCCGTCATGATTCTCTGGATCGGGCTGTATCCTGCACCGTTCTTACGCATCATGAACGGATCGGTCCAAGCCCTTGTGGATCGTGTCCATCACGGAACGACGGCGTCACTCGCAGGTCCCGAGACGGGACGAAGGGATTAGGTCGGGCAATGGGAGAGTATGCACTGCTCTACATCCTCTTCGCTCCGTTCGTGGGAGCCGTGCTGCTGATTTTTGTGTCGAATCGGCAGCCTCTGCTCGTGCGAAGCATCGCGGCAAGCGCCGCGTTTGTGTCGCTGCTCGCGTCACTCTACCTCTTTTATGCGTATGATCCGGTGAAAGGCGGGTTCCAGTTCGTCCAGAAATATGAATGGTCGAAACAGCTCGGCATTTCGTTGCATCTTGGTGTGGATGGGATCGGGACGCCTCTCGTGCTCGCGTCCTCTCTCTTGTTGTTTGCCGGCATCTTCGTCTCGTGGCACATCAAGGACCGCACGAAAGAGTTTTACATCGGGCTGCTGATCTTGGCTGCCGCCACGATCGGAGTGTTCATGTCCCTCGACCTGTTCTTCCTCTATTTCTTTTACGAGATGTCCGTCATCCCGATGTATTTATTGTTGGGGATGTGGGGCAGCCACACCAAGCAGTATTTGGAGATGACCGATCCCGACGGTCTGAAACTGCGGGATTCGGTCGGGTTTATCCTCAACTTTGGATCGAACAGCAAAGAATATGCGGCGATGAAACTGGTGCTCTTCCTGTCCGCGTTTGCCGTCGTGGCGCTCATGGGCATCCTGCTCATCTATAAATACTCCGGCCTGAACACCTTCGATATCCTGGTGCTCCGTGAGCAGGCCAATTTCATGAATATCCCGGCGCTCGGCACGACGTTGGACAAGATCATCTGGGTGTTGGTGTTCTTCGGCTTTGCGTCGATCGCCCCGCTATGGCCGTTGCACTCGTGGTCCCCGGTCGGCCATGCGGCAGCGCCGGCCGCAACCAGCATGCTTCATGCGGGCGTCTTGATGAAGCTCGGGCACTTTTCCATTATTCGGGTGGCCTTCGAAATCCTCCCTGAGACGACCAGGGAATTGATGCCGATTGCCGCCGTTCTGTGCATGTTCAGCATTATTTACGGCGGCTTCGTTGCGTTTTACGCCAAAGACACCAAGTACGTGATCGGCTATTCCAGTTCCAGCCACATGGGCTATGTGTTCCTAGGCATGGCGGCGTTGAATTACATCAGCTTGAGCGGCGCCGTCATCTACATGTTCGCCCATGCCATGGCGACCGGCATGCTCTTCGCGATGGCAGGATGGGTCTATGACCAAACCCATTCGCGCGACATCCCCTCGTTGGGCGGCCTTTCGAACAAGATGCCGTTCATCTCAGCCTGTTTTGTCGTGGCTTGTATGGCTTCGATCGGGATGCCCGGGACGGTGAATTTTATCGCGGAAATCATGATCATCGTCGGTAGTTGGAACAAGTATCCCCTCCAAGTGATTGTCGCCATGTTGGGCATCGTGCTGACCTTGGCGTACCTGTTCAAGATGATGCGCGGGCTTTTTTACGGCCCGATGAACCAAAAGTACAGTCATGCACACGATGCGATTTCTACGGTCGACCGCCTGCCTTTGTTGATCATGATTTCAGTCAGTATCGGCTTCGGCATTTTCCCGATGCATTTGTATGATGTCGTGCGTTCGGGAGTGGATCCGTTGGTCGCGAAGATTACGCGTGTGGTTCCAGTCGCGGAGGCCGGTGAGGGATTAGGCGTGAAGGGTGAGGCCATGGCTGCTGTGCGACTACCGGATGCCCCGCTCATCGTGAACAACCCCTCACCTCTGACCTCTGACTCCTTACGGAGATCGGAATGACGTTCTCACTGAACATGGCCTTCTCCGATCTTCTGCTCATATTGCCGGAGATCTTCCTGACCTGCTGGCTGTGTGTGGTTCTCATCGTCGATTTTTCTCTTCCCCGCTTACCCAAGGAACGACTAGCCTATCTCAGTGTCGCCGGTCTGGTGGTCACACTCGGCTGTTTGGGCTGGTTTGACCTCAATCATATTTCCGGCACGCTTTTCGGCAACATGTTCGTACTGGATCGCATGGCGATATTTTTCAAGGTGCTGATTGTGGGAGCGACGATACTCGTCGTCCTCGCCTCAATCGAGTACGTCGATCGCTTCACTCTTTTCAAGGGGGAGTACTATTGCCTCGTCATCATGGCGGCACTCGGCATGATGTTCATGGCGTCCGCCAACGATCTGTTGTCTGTTTTCGTCAGCCTGGAGTTCGCCACGCTTGGGTTCTACGTGCTGGTGTCGTATCTGCGCGATGATTTGGCGTCAAACGAAGGCGGACTCAAGTTTTTTATCCTGGGTGTTTTCGCCGCCGGGTTGCTCGCCTACGGGATCAGTCTCGTCTATGGTGAAACCGGCAAGCTCGTCTTTTCGGACATGGCGTCCGCCCAGGCAACGCCCGGCTTGATCATCGGGTTTCTGCTGATCTTTGCCTCCCTTGGATTTAAGATCGGCGCCGTTCCATTTCACTCATGGATTCCCGATACCTACCATGGTGCTCCGACTCCGGTGACCACCTTTTTGTCGATCGCTCCGAAAGCTGCGGCCTTTGCGATCTTGCTCCGCATTTTCCTGGTGGCCTTGGGAACGTTCAAGCCGATGTGGGTGTCGTTCTTAGTGGCTGTGTCGATTCTGTCTATGACATACGCCAATATCGTGGCCATTGCGCAACGCAACATCAAACGGTTATTGGCGTATTCGGGTATCGCCCAAGTCGGGAATGTGTTGATCGGTCTGGCGGCGGGCACCAAAATGGGAAGCGATGCCATTTTGTTTTATCTTCTGGCCTACCTGTTTGCCAATATCGGGGCCTTCGCCGTCGTGATTGCGGTCAGCCACGCCATTGGAAGAGATGAAATCGAGGACTACCGAGGCCTGGGCAGACGATCGCCGTTTCTAGCCTTTGCGATGTTGCTGTTCCTCTTATCTCTGGCCGGAGTGCCGCCCCTCGCCGGGTTTATCGGCAAACTCTACATTTTCGTGGCGGCGATCAAAGAAGGGCTTTATACATTGATCGCAGTCGGTCTGATCAACATCGTGATCTCCATGTACTATTACATCATCGTCGTGAAACAGATGTATATCAACGAGCCGATTGATCCCTCTCCCATCGCGATTTCTGGGCCGATGAAGACGGTGATCTATGTCGGGTTAGCGGGAACGTTGGTGATCGGCATTTACCCGAAACCGTTCACAGACTGGGTGGTCAACGCGACGCTCATGTTTGCAAATTTTATCGGTCCTTCGGCTATTGTCGTCCCTCCTGGTTCCCCGCTAGGCGGTTAGGGTTCTGCTTTCGCCTCCCAACGGTTCTGCTACAATTACCCGTGAGACACGATTTCACTGTATGGCGTCCGTACGATCACCGAAGTATCTTGATGCCGGTCGTCCTGATCGATGGAATCAGCTTCCAACCAGCACTCGCAGACTTCCTTCCTAGCGGCCGAGCAGCCTAAACCTTCAGCCCCCGTTCCTGCCGGCTCATCCGCGTTCTACCATGTTTGGATGGTGTGGTTTCACCGGCTGACCATCGAGCAACGGATCTTAGCCGGTTTCAGCCTGGTGTTCGTGGGGATTCTTATCGTCAGCGCGATATCCTATCGAAATACGAGCATCCTGCTTACCAACAGTGGGTTGGATGGTCGCAGTCATGATCTCCTCCAACTCCTGAACACGATCGATGCGGCGATGAGTGAAGCAGAAGCTACACACCGTCGATATCTGGTGACGGGAGAAGTCTCGTATCTGGAGGCCTACAAGAAGGTCGTGAAGCAGAAGCCGACATTCACCGCCTATCTCACTGACTTGATCCGTGAGTCACCGGAACAGCAGCAACGGGTCGGACTTCTCGATCGGATGATGGATCGGCAACTGAACGCCGAATCAAAGGCCATCGCGCAGTTTCAAGAGGGCGGCTTCCGCGCCGTCCAGAAAATGGCCTTCGAAGGGGCGGGAAAGCGCGAGCTCGGCGTGATTCACCAAATTATCGCGGAGATGGATGTGCATGAGCGACAAACGGTAGATCGACGTGTACTGGAATCCGCCGCCGGGACAAGGACAACCATCGTACTACTTGGCATTGGTGCCGTGCTGCAGCTGGTTCTGCTGGCATCGGTGTATTACCTGATTCGGCATGACATCACGGAACGGCGACGTGTTGCCGGGGAGCTGCAACGGCGAGGAGAGCTTTTGGAGGCTGCAAACAAGGAGCTGGAAGCATTCAGCTATTCAGTCTCCCACGATCTCCGTGCGCCGTTGCGTCACATCGACGGCTATGCCGCGCTCTTGCGTAAATCGGTCGAGCATTCGCTGAATGACAAGGCGGCCCGGTATTTACGGACGATTTCCGACTCCGCCAAACAGATGGGACAGCTGATCGACGACCTGTTGGTGTTCTCTCGTATGGGCCGGCAAGAAATGCTTCACACGGCCGTCGACCTTGATCAGGTGATCAAGAACATTCTTTCCGATCTTCGCTTGGACTTGCAAGGACGAGAGATATCATGGACAATCGCTGGACTGCCTGAAGTACAGGGCGATCCGGCCATGCTCCGACAGGTCTTTATGAACTTGATCGCAAATGCCGTGAAGTTTACGAGCACCAGGGCGATCGACACGGTTGAGATCGGTGTGGAGCACCCAAGCTCTACGGAAATCGTCCTTTTCGTCCGCGACAATGGCGTGGGATTCGACATGCAGTACGCTCCCAAACTTTTTGGAGTATTCCAGAGACTGCACCGAGCCGACGAGTTTGAAGGGACGGGCATTGGCCTCGCCAACGTTCGTCGGATCGTTCATCGTCACGGGGGACGGACCTGGGCCGAAAGTGTGCCGGACAACGGAGCTACGTTCTATGTCCTGCTCCCAATGAGGAGGCGTGACTCGTGACGGCGGCCAAACCGATCCTTCTCGCCGAAGATAACCCGCGAGACGCCGAGCTGGCCTTGGCTGTCATGGAGGCCGAGCATATCTCAGAAAAAGTCGTGCTGTGCCATGATGGCGCTGAAGTGTTGGACTATCTGTATTGTCGCGGACAATTCAAGTCACGGCTGAAAGGGAATCCAGCTGTTGTGTTTCTTGATCTCAAAATGCCAAAAGTGAACGGCCTTGAGGTCTTGCGTACCATCAAGACGGACGCCAATCTTCGTCCGATTCCCGTTGTGATGCTGACATCCTCACGAGAAGAACGTGACCTGGCCGAGAGCTATGCCTTGGGGGCCAACGCCTACGTCGTCAAGCCCGTGGAGTTTCACAAATTTTTGTCCGCCGTCAAGGAGCTAGGAACATTTTGGGGTGTCATCAATGAGCCCCCTCCTGAAAATTGCCGTTCCACCCACTGACGTTACCATGACGACTCTGCTAAGAGTCTTGCATCTAGAGGCTAACCCAGAAGATGCGGCTCGTATCGAGGCCCTGCTGGTCGATGGAGGGCTGTCGTGTACGATACGACGGGTAGAAACTCTCCACACCTTTACGTCCGCTCTCAACAATCGCCAGGCGGACCTCATCTTGGCTGAATTCTTCCTACAGGGGTTTAATGGGGGCGGCGCTCTAGAGGTGGCTCAACAGGTAGCTCCTGACGTGCCGTTTATCTTTCTCTCGGCAGCGCGTGATGAGACCCTGTGTTTCGAACACATGCATCGCGGTGCGA
>JBKKBQ010000184.1:0-12331 GCA_046714015.1 Nitrospira sp. | reverse complement strand
TGGTTGAAGCTCTCGATGAAGAACCCGCGATCATCACAGAATACTTCAGGCTTGAGGAGTACCACGTCAGGGATGGCTAAGCGGGTTGCTTTCATCACAGTAGTTCTTCTTTCAGCACCCGCAGCAGATAGTGGCCGTAGCCGTTCTTCGATAATGGCTGTGCGAGTTTTGCCAGCTGAGTGGCAGTGATCCATTTTTGGCGGTAGGCGATTTCTTCAGGACAGGCTACCTTCAAACCTTGCCGATTTTCCAGCGTGGCGATGAATTGGCTCGCATCGAGCAGCGACTCATGGGTGCCGGTATCCAGCCAGGCGTAGCCCCGTCCCATGACTTCAACGTTCAGCCGGCCTCGTTCCAAATATAAGCGGTTGAGATCGGTGATTTCCAACTCGCCGCGGAGCGATGGTTTCAGGCTTTTGGCCAGATCAACCACCTGTTGATCGTAGAAATAGAGACCGGTCACGGCATAGCTGGACTTTGGCTGTTTGGGTTTTTCTTCCAGCGAGCGAACTTTTCCTCCTAAGTCAAAATCGACGACCCCGTACCGCTCCGGGTCATGAACATGGTAAGCAAAAACCGTCGCCCCTTTCGTGCGCGCCATGGCATTGTCCAGCAAGCGGTGAAAGTCATGGCCGTAAAAAATATTATCGCCCAGCACCAACGCAGAGGAATCGTGACCGATGAACGACTCGCCGATCAGAAACGCCTGTGCGAGGCCTCCTGGCGAGGCCTGGACTGCGTACTGTATATGCAGCCCCCACTGATGGCCTCTCCCCAGCAGTTGCTCGAAGCGGGGCGTGTCCTGGGGGGTAGAAATGATAAGGATGTCTCGTATGCCGGCCAGCATCAGAGTGCTGAGTGGATAGTAGATCATCGGCTTATCGAACACCGGCAGCAGCTGCTTGCTGATGGCCAGCGTGGCTGGGTACAGTCGTGTGCCGGAACCGCCGGCGAGGATGATGCCTTTTCTGGAGAGTGGAGAGTGGTCAGTAGTAAGTTGAGGCATGTTGTGCTCAGTGTTTTGAGCAAGACGTCACCGGCAAGTGGCGAGCAGTTAGTAGCGAGTGGTTCCACCTTACTTATTATCACTTGCCACTCGCGACTTGCCACTCACCATCATCCAGGAGCTGTTGAAGAATGTGTCGGACGCCGCTTTGCCAATCGGGCAACTCTAAACCGAAATGAGCGCGCAGCTTACAGGTATCGAGCCGTGAATTGGCTGGACGTGTGGCGGCGGAAGGATACTCCGATGAAGAAATCGCTCGGATGGCATCCGGCGACAGCTTCAGTGATCTGCCGGCGGCAAGAGCTTCCGACACGACAAACCGAGCATAGTCACACCAGGTGGTCGCACCGCCTGCCGCCAAATGATACAACCCAAAGGGAAAGTAGTGGTCTCCCTCGCGCTGTCTTTGGCGAACCAATCGAGCCGTCACATCAGCTAGTAAAGCTGCAGACGTTGGCGCACCATGTTGGTCCGCTACCACATTCAAAGTTTCACGCTCAACACCCAGTCGCAGAATGGTTTTGGCAAAATTGCTGCCATGCGCCCCGACCACCCAGCTCGTGCGAAAGATCACATGCCGCGCTCCGCTTGCTTGTAGCGTGGTTTCGCCGTCCCTCTTGGTCTGCCCATAGACACTGAGTGGGTTCGTCGGATCATCTTCCGTATAGGCGCCCAGCTTGGTGCCATCAAACACGTAGTCAGTCGAATAATGCACCACCCATGCACCCAATTTTACTGCTTCTTCTCCGAGGACTCCGGGCGCCACAGCATTGACGGCATGCGCCAGCTCGGGCTCTGACTCTGCCTTATCCACTGCGGTATAGGCTGCGGGATTGACGATCAGATCGGGACTGTTTGTACGTACGAGATCACGAATAGCCGTGGGATCGGACAAATCACACTCCGCGTAATCGACGGCATAGACATCCCCTAAGGGAGCGAGCGCACGTTGTAGCTCAAATCCGACCTGACCGTCCTTGCCGGTCAAGAGTATCTTCATAGTAGCGAGTGGCAAGTGGCGAGTAGCAACGGAATGGTTTCTTTCATTGCTTTCCTGCATCCATTTTTAGCTTTTTGCTGAATCCACTCAGCAGCTTTCTGACGCGACCTAGCAAACCGTGTAGAGGGTGATCCTGAGTGAGGCAACTCAGCATACCGGCATTCTGAACTTATGTATCGAGTTCGCTTAACGAACCACGGGCAATACTCAGGAAATGAGAATATTCCTTGTCGCCTTCTCGGGCCGCACCCTCAGCGATGTTGGAGGGGATGGAAACGGCTGCACGCGTCATCTGGCTCGCCAATCCGAACATTTCCTCCTTCGGAAATCCGGTGGTCACAGCATAGATCTCTTTGACCAGAAGCATTGCCTGCGCCAAAGCTCCAGCCGTTGATGCGGCTTACCACTCGCCATTTGCCACTTGCTACTCGCCATATTGCCTCTCGCACCAATCACGATAGGCACCGCTGGTGACATTGGCAACCCAGGGCTGGTTCTCGAGATACCAGAGGACCGTCTTGCGGATGCCGGTTTCAAAGGTCTCTTGCGGCTTCCAACCCAATTCCCGTTCGAGTTTGCTCGCATCGATGGCATAGCGGCGGTCGTGACCGGGACGATCTTTGACGAAGGTAATCTGATCGGCATACCTCTTACCATCGGAACGTGGTCGGAGTTCGTCTAGGATGTCGCAGAGAGTCTGCACCACGTCAAGATTGGCTTTTTCGTTCCAGCCACCGATGTTATAGGTTTCACCGACCAGCCCCCCTTCAAGCACCCGACGGATGGCGCTGCAGTGATCCTTGACATAGAGCCAATCACGGATTTGCCGGCCGTCGCCGTAGAGCGGGAGCGGTTTGCCGGCCAGCGCGTTATGGATGATCAGCGGGATGAGCTTTTCTGGGAAGTGGTACGGGCCATAGTTATTGGAGCAGTTGGTCGTGAGAACCGGCAGGCCATAGGTGTGGTGGTACGCACGTACGAGGTGGTCACCGGCGGCTTTGCTGGCTGAATAGGGGCTATTGGGTGCATACCGATTCGTTTCGCTGAAGGCCGGGTCATCTTTTCCCAGAGAACCGTAGACCTCATCGGTGGATACGTGCAAAAAACGGAAACGTTGCTGAGACTCACGCTCCAGCCCATTCCAATAGGCACGTGCAGATTCCAGCAAGTGAAAGGTGCCGACGATGTTGGTCTGGATAAATTCGCCTGGGCCGTGAATGGAGCGATCGACATGGCTTTCAGCAGCAAAGTTGATGACGGCACGAGGGCGGTACTCGGTCAACAGTCGGTCGACAAGTGCCGTATCGCCGATATCGCCTCGCACAAAGATATGCCGCGCATCTCTCTCCAAACTCGCAAGATTTTCCAGATTTCCGGCATAGGTGAGCTTGTCGAGATTGATGACGAACTCATCCTGCTGCGCCAGCCAGCCAAGAACGAAGTTGGCCCCGATAAACCCGGCTCCGCCGGTAACCAGAATACTCATCTTGCTCTTGTGAGCCCTATGCGCCGTACTCGGATGATGCGCGAACGACGGCGACAGATCGTCTCAGCGCCTATCGGGACACCCGTTGAGGAAAGACCGATTCAAAAGTCGGCACAAGCCGTTTGAGATCATGAAGCAGCGTTTCTCCGTCACATTTCGGAAGATTGGCCTGCAACGACTCCACCCACTCATCCAGTTCGCCCGTTGAGCCGAGAGCGCCTCCGGCTCGATGAATTTTCGGGTGGGTCGTCGGTTCGACTTGCTCGCCCTCCTCGAACAGTTCTTCGTACAACTTCTCTCCTGGCCGCAAGTCGGTAAACACGATCTGAATATCCTTGTCCGGAACCAGGCCCGCCAGGACGATCATATTTCTCGCCAAATCGACGACTTTGATTTGTTCCCCCATATCGAGCACGAACACTTCTCCGCCCTGCCCCATCACACTCGCCTGCAGGACCAGCTGCACCGCCTCCGGAATGGTCATGAAAAATCGCTTGATCTCCGGATGGGTCACGGTCACCGGACCGCCTTTGCGGATCTGCTCGGAGAAGAGGGGCACCACGCTCCCGTTGCTTCCCAACACATTCCCGAATCGCACGACCGTAAACTTCGTCAGGCCTGTTCGATTGAACTCCTGCACCACATGCTCGGCAATCCGCTTGGTCGCTCCCATGATGCTCGATGGATTCACAGCCTTATCCGTGGAAATCAAGATGAATCGATCCACGCCTACTTCCAACGCGGCTTCAGCGACCACACGAGTGCCCAGAACATTGTTGCGAATCGCCTCCTTCGGATTCAGTTCCATCAACGGAACATGCTTGTGTGCCGCGGCGTGAAACACGATATCGGGACGGGCCTGGTGAAACACCTCCGACACGCGGTCGGGGACCGTGACATCTCCAATGACGGGAAGGATCTGCACGGCTGGGAAAGTCGCCTTCAACTCCAGCATGAGCGAATGAAGCGTGTTTTCGTACCGCTCGAACAAGACGAGAGACTGTGGACTGTACTGCGCGATCTGCCGGCATAATTCCGATCCGATCGACCCTCCGGCCCCGGTCACGAGCAACTTCTTTCCCGCGACGAGAGGGTGGAGTTTCTGGCGATCCGTCTGGATCGGCTCACGCTGCAGCAAATCGTCCAGACTCATCGGCCTCACGTGCTGTAGGGAGACGGGATCGCCCAAGAGTTGCTTGACATTGGGAAGCGTCTTAATCGGAACCGTGCAGCCTTCTGAAGCCGCCAGAATTTTTTGCTTCACCGTGGTCGAAGCCGACGGTATGGCGACAATGATCTCGTGAACTTCCAGCACTTCCGCCGCTTTCTTGATATCAGCAATTGTTCCGACGACTGGGATTCCATGAATCTTCATTCTCCGTTTGATGGGATCGTCATCCACAAACCCCACCGGACGGCTGTTATAGCCCGCGTCTGACAAGATGTCCCTGACCAGCAATTCTCCCGCATGCCCCGCACCGACAATCAATACGCGACGCGCGGTTGACCCGACAATCCTGAGCCATTCCCGAAACCATCGTACTGCCACGCGAATACCGGCGAGGTAGAGGCCGGTGAGTAGTCCGGTCAAAATGATGATCGACCGCGGATACTGGACCCATCCTAAGACTAGGTGGCATACCCCATAAAACGCAGCGACAGCGGAGAGAGAGGCTAAAAAAATTCGCACCAAATCATGCAGACCGACATATCGCCACAGTCCCTGCTGAATCCCGAACACCCATAAACTGCTTCCAAACGCGAGGACAATACCGGGTAGATATCTCCACATCATGCGATCGTACGGCACCGGAATATCTGCATCAAAGCGTAACTCAAACGCCGTCAAGTTCGCGACGACGATGAGTCCGAGCTGAACCCCGATTACCAGCCATGAGCGATAGCCAAGCACCAGCTGTCCATATCGATCCGCCATCCAATGAAAGAGCCTGGTCGTCACGTGCCTCATGAGCGGGATACCTCCGCGATGGCACCAGGCATCCGTTGATGTTCTCCTGTCAACATAGACTCGGCTGCCGCGATGATACGGGTGACCGATAGGTTCTGTAGACAGTCGCTCAAGCTGTTGACGTGACGGTCACAGCCTTCAGCAAGGCACGGCACGCAATCTCCTTCTCCTTGAAGCAGGAACACATTCCCCTGTCGCTGTGATCCCTGCCTTCGCCACGGACTGTGCGTGGTCGGCGGAAAGTCCTTCGGCCAGGGTCCCCATTTCACCGGATTTGACGGCCCGAACAGCACCACGGTCGGCACACCGACAGCCGCCGCCATATGACTGACGGCCGTATCTGTCCCGACATAGAGAGCCGCGCGGCTGAGGAGATAACCGAGGGCCGGCAACGTCACGAGACCGACAAGGTTCACCGCATCGGGCAGCCCGTGAACCACTTGTTCACAGGAGGTCTGTTGATCTGACACTCCTCCCGTCACAATTACCGTCATCCCATGATCCGCCAACCACCGTCCAAGAGCGATCCAACCAGCCGTCGTCCATGTTTTGTATGCGAACTTTGGTGAGATATGTAGGACGGCATATCTCGGAGAGTCTCTCATTCCAGGAAACAAGTCGTGAATAGATGCTTCATCTTCATGCCCCCAACTGACGACGGGAGTTCCAAGCGGTTCGATCTTCAACGACGCAAGCAGCTGGAGGTTCATGGCCACGGTATGGGTCGCCAGGTTATCGAATGGGACCCATTCGTCCAGTAGCCTTCGTTTCCACCATGATTTATTGTCGGGCAATAGCGTCCCCACACGATATCGTCCCGCGGCCCAGGCATGAAACGTCGGACGGTCACCTGCCAAGACCGACAAGGCGAGATCGTATCGGCGCCAGAGCGAACGAAGCAAGGCCAGATGAGGGCCAATCTCCGGGCGTTCGGCGATCGTCCAGATTCGGTGGATGTCGGGATTCGCGGCCACCACGTCTTGCGTGCCTTCGAACACCAGCATGTCGATGGCGGCTTCCGGATAGGCGCGCTTGAGCGATCGCACGACCGGTGTGGCTAAGAGCACATCCCCTATTCGACGCGTACACACGACCAGTCCGCTTCGTATATCCCGATTTACGGAGCACATCGCAGTTGACATCAGAGACCACCGCCTTGATCCAGACCAACGGCGGCGCGCACGGTTGTCGACCGCAAGAGATCATCCAACCGTTTCTGATTGGCCGGCAGCCTCATGCGATCCTGCTCGGGATGCCATAAATGGAACACCGTCGCAGCCATCCGCGCATTCTTATGCTTCACTCCGGCATGGAGAAGACGAATGACCAAATCAGAATCCTCCAGTCCCCATCCCTCGTAGGACTCGTCAAGTCCATTCACACGGATCAAGTTAGTCCGCCATGCGGAGAAATTGCACGTCTTGATGCCTTTCCAACGACTCGGCGTCCATTTTCGAATCGGACCGTCGGGCAATCTCATCAGTGGAAGCACGCGATTGACTTCACGCTTCGACCAGGACAGAACCCAATCGATTGTCTTCCAGCTATGAATCGGTATCCGCTCGCGCAGAACACGGCTCGTCAACCCGGCTGACAGCAACACACGATTCGATCCGAGAAAGTACCCTGGTTCCGCCAGTTGCTTATGGACGTGCACGAAATGACGGGACGGAACACAATCGCCGTCCGTGAAAATCACATAGTCGGCGCTCGTCGAGGCCACGGCTCGATTACGGATGGCGGCGGCTCGAAATCCTCGGTCCTCCTGCCAAATGTGTGTCAGCGGGAACGGCGCCCGCCGCGCAAATTGCCGCACGACCTCAGCCGTCTCTGCCTTTGACCCGTCATCTGCAACGACAAGCACAAACTCGCGATCGCTTTGCCCACAATAGCCTTCCAATACCACCGCCAGCGCATCAGGGCGATTGTAGGTCGTCACGATCACTGCCGTGTTCATTTAGAGGGTGAGTCGCCGCGGCGTCGAAGAGGCGCCTGTTTGGGAAGCGACCACAGCTCTTGTTGTTCGAACCGCTTGGCGTACCGATAAAACGTTCCCTCGAAATTTCCGAAGGCAATGACAAACCCCGGCCAGCCGTCCAGAAATCCTCGCTTCGCGACATAATGCTTCAGAAAGGACCAGAGTCCACGAAAGAAAGCAGTCCCCATCGATACCCGTTGATCGGCAAGCTTGAGCGCCCCGAGGGATGAATAGCGGTTGGCTTTCTTGACGACCTCTTCAAAATCTCTAAACGGGATCTGCCAAATCGCCTGCTCCAGCCGGCCGATGGGTTTGGCTGTTAATAGTTCGTACCCTTCATGAACAGGGGATTCCACATATCTCACCGCCCCGTTCCGGAACAATTGCGGTTGGCGGAAATTCGGATACCAGCCGGAATGTTTGATCCACCGTCCCATGAAATAGTTCCGCCTTGGCACAAGATAGGCGTCGTGTGCGGGAGTTCCGGAAAGGATCATACTGATTTCATCTCGAACCTCCGGCGTGCATTGTTCATCCGTGTCGAGGCTAAAAATCCACTCATGCGTACAGGTTTTGATGGCTTGATTACGCAGATGGCCGAATCCCTGGAACGGAATCTGAACGACGCGGGCTCCCAAGTCCTGGGCAATTCGAGCAGTCTCGTCGGTACTGGCAGAATCAGCCACGATGATTTCATCCGCCCATAACACACTATTAATGGCATCGGCAATTTTCTTCGCCTCGTTATAGGCGATGATATACGCTGAAAGACTCATGTCTTCGTATCAAGTTGTGGGGCAGTCCCGGAATACATCAGGCCTGAAAACACGCAGTAAAAGAGTTTCTCAGTATGGTCGTTGAGCGCGGGTTGAAAGAAACATGTGATTGCGATGGTGACGACCAGCCCCCTGGCAAGCAACCGATATTTCGCATCATGTGCAAGAGACGCCGATCGCCACTGTTGCACAAACAACCAAAGCAGTAAGCCGAACCCTATAATGCCGACTTGCGCCAGGATAAACAGGTATTGATTGTGGGGATGGGGAGGAACATCGAGACCGGCTTGTCCCGTACGCGCCCGGTACGCTTGAACAAATCCACCCGTCCCGACACCCATCAGTGGATGCTCCTGAATGATCTCGGCTGTGTGATAGAAATATTCCAGTCGCCAGCCTACCGCATCATCCACAACGGCCACCTGTGGATTCCACTGTGTAAGACTAGAGATGGCAAGGTCTACTCGTTGATGAAAGGAGGCTGAAATTTTATACGCTGCAGGAAATACTAAGCACAAAATCACGATTGCTGCGAGCATCCCTCGCCGCCCCGCGTACATGTGAAAGGCCAGGATTGCCAGCACGGCCAGCACCACGTATCCAGTTCGCCCTTGCACCATCAACAACACATTAGCTGCGGCCAAGACTGAGGCCAGTCCCCATCCCCATTCTATCCATCTGCCTCGCGCCTTCCAGGCCAACATGCCAAACAGCAACACACCGAATGCCATCAGTACGCTATGGGTCGTATGCTTTTTGAACACGCAGGGGTCAGACAAATTACAACTGATCACCCCACCGGTCGGCAAGGCTCCCAAACCCAACATGAGCGACAACACCAAGGTTGCTCCTAACGAGACCGCCAAAGCGAGGAGCGCGCGATTTCGCTCTTGGACGTCGATCGCCATGGAAATCAACAAAGGGATGAGCAAGAGATCGGCATACTTCTTCAGCGAGTGTAGTCGTTCTTCCGGAGAACCCATTCCCCACAGCGTTCCCAACAGCAACCACCCAAACAGCAAGAGGGCGCTCAGCGCCACAGGGTTCGTCGTGACTCGACGAAGTCGTTCTCTCCACTCCCCACTGGCAGCCCAACACGCGACAAGCAGCACGACAAGAATACTGTCCGCAACAACCCAAATCGGAATGGTGAACCCGAGTGCAGTCGTCGTCCAACCTGCCGCTCGTCTCGCCTCCGTCTGAAGGCGATTTACCCACCCAGACGGCGAGTTGACGATCAGTTTGTTATCCAAAGCCCGCTCTGTAGTGGACATGACCAATTCGTGAGGTACGACGTGATGCTCGGCAAGATCAAGCTAGGTTTTTACAGTTTCTCTCTCAGGAGCCGGTGCTGAGACAGTCCGCACAGGATTTTGCTCACTTGCCGCGCAAGGATCTGGAGCTGGACACGTGTGTTTCCCCTGCCGTTCCAATCTCTTCACGAGGCTCCCCAATACAAGAAACATGGCTAGCCATATCCCAAGAATTACGAGCCGCCATTTTTCGGTTGAGTGATGATAGAGAACGGCCAGTCCTCCGCACAGAATCATGACTCCATACTCTGCAAGCACGGTCCGGCGATGGCTCCACCCGCTCAAAACCAACCGCTGATAATAATGCTCCCGGTGAGCTTCCCAGATCTTTTTTCGATGGAGCACCCGCCGGGTCAAGGTCACTGTCGCATCCACAATGAATGGGGAGAAGATCATGATCGGGACCCATATCTCGAATATTCCGTCGCGAACTCCAAGGATCATCAATGTCCCAGCCAGGAATCCGACCGTGATGCTCCCTGCATCGCCCATGAAGATACGCGCGGGCGGGAAATTATGGGTGAGAAATCCAAGAGCGCCCATCGCAACGAAGGTGGCGATAATGAGCATGACCGGGAAGTGGGCCTGCCACCCAAAATATGCGAGAAATCCGAACCCAAAAAACGTCATTCCGCCCGCAAAGCCGTCCATACCATCCATAAAGTTGTAGAGGTTCGCCATCCAGAGGAGGAGGAGGACGCTCAACGGAATTGCGGCCATCCCAAGCAAGATGGTCGGTCCTCCTGGTATTGGGATATAAGACAAGCTCAAGCCGAGGCCCCAAATAATGATACAAGCGGAGACGGCTTGGACACCCAATCGGAGGGCGACGGGGAGACCGACACAGTCATCGATGAAGGACACGACGAAGATGAGGAGCATCGAAACCACGATCCAAACACTCCCTGACGCCAAACCTTTCGGCAACACAGCCTTCGAGGGTTGGGTAATCGCCAATACACTGGCAGCCAGAATGAGACTGATCACTACACTGCCGATGACGGCTAACCCTCCAGTCTGCGGAGTCGGCATGGAATGCAATGTTCGGTCATTGGGATGAGCGAGAATAGAAAGGTACGACCTCGGTGAACAGAGCCGGTCCGTGAGCCACCAAGCCAATACAAAGGCAAAGATTCCTGGAAAAGCAACCATCATGATCGACATACTGACACTGCCACCTTTATTTTATTAGGCTGCCACTCTAAAAAGATCCTACCTCTGGACAGAAGAGATTCTTTGGGCAAGCTCTATGACTCATTTTTACGTTGAAATCAAGACGTAGGAGCCTTCGAACCCGGGTATGACGGGGAACACTACTTCACCTCCTCCGACACGAGCGACAAAAGAGCTCGGGGCCGATGAGATGGCTCAACAGCCCACACGTGTCACTCCACGATAAAACGCAATCAGCTCCGGGACCGCTTTCTCGAAGGAATACTCGGCTCGGTAACCCAATTCCCTTGAGATCGCGGTGGAGTTGTACCAAGCGCTTCCGATGAGCTTTGTCAGTTGCGCGGTCGTCAAGGGGGCAGGGCTTCCACTGATAGCCTGGAGCACATCGCCGCATCGCGCACCTCCCTTAAGAACCCAGAGCGGAACTCGCCATCGCGGAGGTGCCTTCCCCAATGCAGCTCGTAACCAGTCGTAGAGTTCGGTCACGCAATACGGTTCGGTATCGGCGACGATGTACGCCGCCCGTTTAAAACATGGCGCACGAAGACACAAGAATACTGCCTGCACGAAATTCTCGACGTGTAAGAGGCTTCGGACAGCCGAAAGACGAGGCAAGACCGGAAACCTCCCATGATCGATCGCCTCAATCATTCGATACAGATTATCTTTCTTCGTCGGACCATAGACCATGGGAAGACGGAGCGAGACAGCCGCGAGACCGTGTCGTCCTGCATACTCCGAGACAAGTTGCTCCGCCTGCCATTTGGAATGCCCATAGGGAGTTTGCGGAACCGGAGCTTGTGATTCGTCGATACACCCGTTCGTCTCTTCTCCAAACACCTTGACCGAACTGGCAAATACTACATGCTTCGCGCATGCTGCCATGGCTGCATCAAGTACGCATCTCGTGCCTTCGACATTGATGGCGTGATAGTCCGGCTCTAAGCCAGGATCATCTATCGCATGCACTTTGGCCGCGAGATGCACAACTGCGTTGCACCCGGATACCGCCTCATTAATTTTCTGCGCATTTCGAATATCGCACCACACCGTCTCAACCTCAGGAGGGAGCAGTGTAGATTGCTTTGCCTCGCGCAGAACCGCTCGCACCTCAACACCTACCTTACAAAGTTCGTTGACGAGAGTTGTCCCTAGAAACCCACCTGCGCCGGTTACCAACACTTTAGGCATACAGATCCGCGCAAACGGTAATGAGGAGGTACAGTGTTCGACATATCACACCAGAAAGTTCGCATTGACTCCACCATCCTAAACGATGACCATGGGGCCACGACCAACGCAACTAGGCGGGGGCTAGTCAGAAAACCCATGGCTCATCTCCAAAAACAAACCGTTCAAGCCAAGCACCTGTGACACTCTGGCAAATAGTTTCATAATAGCGGTTTATAAAGGGCCAGCCATTCCGCCGTGATACTAGCGCTGGAAAACTCCTTCGATGCACGATCCCGAGCCTCTCTGCCCAATGTTTGTCGTCCATCACAGTCTAGTGAAACATCCAGCATTGCTACGGCCAGCGCTTCAATATCGCCGACCTCTACTAATACCCCGGTCCGATCCTCGACCACCGCATCGATGACACCATCGATAAGATAGGCAACAGTTGGAATTG
>JBKKBQ010000183.1:0-11897 GCA_046714015.1 Nitrospira sp. | reverse complement strand
GCGTTGGAGCCGCCCTGATACCGCACGACGAAATCGGCATCGCGGGCTAAGATGTCGACGATCTTGCCCTTGCCCTCATCGCCCCACTGCGCGCCGATAATGACGAGATTGCCCATAAGTTGAAGATATCCACAAGTCGGTGTCGGCACGAAAAAATGGCTCTGACCAGACTTGGGAGATCAGAGCCAAGGGGCCTCATGGTAGGTGCGGCCTATTCTTTTGTCAAGTTGGTCGTTGACATACTCGTATCAAAGCTTTACGTGGGTTCATGGCACTGTGAGACAGCGATCGGTCGGTTGACTGGCTCTAAGCTGCGTGTTAGCATGCCCAGAATTGTTTCAACGCCTCAATTTTTCATGGTAATTTCGATCTAGATCTCCCAGGGTGGGGCTGTAGCGCAGTTGGGAGCGCGCGTGAATGGCATTCACGAGGTCGCCGGTTCAATCCCGGCCAGCTCCACCATACCAAGCTTCGCTTGACCCGGTCGCTCTTTTGAGGTTTATCGTAATCGTTGCGGCCGGATAGAATCCTCAAGTGTCGTAGGATTCTAAAATGCTCGCTGGGTTCAAATTTCTTAAGCTGCCTCGCCTCCCGACCTGCTAGCCGTTCACTGCGTTCGAGTTCATCTCGAGTGACCCAGTCGCCCCATTTCACACGGAAGGTGTGTGTCGATGCTCCAAATAGAATCCATCAGCAAACAATATTCCACGAAGGTGCTGCTTACTGAGGCCTCCGCGCATCTTCGCCCGAATTCACGAGTCGGCTTGGTCGGACCGAACGGCGCCGGGAAAACCACGCTCTTTCGCATGGTCCTAGGTGAGGAGTCGCCGGACAAAGGCTCGATCCGCAAGCGGCCCCGGCTTCGGATCGGCTACCTCCCACAGGAACTCGAAACGATTACCGGGAAGACCGTCCTCGATGCCGCGCATCGCGATGAGTACCCGGAGCACGAAGCGAAGCGCATCTTGATGGGGCTCGGGTTTACGGAGGTCGATTTCGATCGTCTTGTCGAGAAACTGTCCGGGGGCTACCGCATGCGCGTCGCGCTCGCCCATCTGCTCTTGTCGAACCCCGATGTGTTGATGCTCGACGAGCCGACCAACCACTTGGATAAGCCGACCCAGCGCTGGTTCGAGCAGTTTCTTCTACAGTCGGGCATGACGCTCCTGATCATCAGCCACGACACCGCTTTTTTGGACCGCGTGGTCACGCATATCTGGGAACTCCGGCATCATACGATCGAGGAGTACCGTGGCAACTACTCACTCTTCCAGAACCTGAAAGCGGAAAAGGATGCTCAGCTACACGCCTCGGCGACTCGTCAATCCAAAGAGATTGCCCGCGTTCAGAAATTCGTCGATCGCTTCCGGTACCAGGCCAACAAGGCCAGTCAGGTTCAATCGCGCATCAAGCAGCTCGAAAAGGTGAAACGGATTGAAGTCCAGCGAGATGCGAAACGGGTTAAGTTTCGGTTTCCCCTTCCCTCGACAAGCGGCCGCCAGGTGTTGGATCTCGCCGGAGCGAGTAAACGCTATGGCGAAAAGGTGGTCTACAAGACGCTCGATTTTTCCGTGGAGCGTGGCCAACGTATCGCACTGGTCGGTGAGAACGGTGCCGGAAAGAGTACGCTCTTGAAGATGCTCGCCGGCGTCCTTCCTCCCGATACCGGCACCAGAACCGTCGGGCACGGCGTGACGCTGCACTACTTCGCCCAGCATCAGGCCGAAACCTTGAACCCCGAAGATTCGATTCTCGAATCGCTGGAAGAAGTCACCAAGCATGCGGAGATGAATTTCCTAAGAGGTATCGCCGGCGCCTTCTTGTTTTCCGGCCAGGATCAGAAAAAACCGATCAAGGCGTTGAGCGGTGGCGAGCGCAACCGGGTGGCCTTGGCCCGCATGCTGGTCGAACCCGCCAATACCTTGCTGCTCGACGAGCCGACGAATCATCTGGATCCTGCCTCAGTAGATGTGCTCACGGACGCATTGGCTGAATTTCCAGGCACCATTGTCTTCATCTCCCATGATCCGACGTTTCTGGCACGCATCGCGACACGGGTTGTCGAGATCGAAGAGGGGCAGGCGCGGAACTTCATCGGTGACTACGAGTATTATTTGTGGAAGAAGGCTCAGGAATTCGAATCGATCAAGGAAACGAGCGAGGAACTCAAGGCAGCCGCGCAACCCCCTTCTTCCGGCCCTACCCGCGCGATGGAACAGCAAGTACTGTCAAAAGGGCGAGGAGGAGAGCGGCGTGATCTCAGCAAGACGCAGGCGAGATTGGAGAAGCAGGTATCACGCGCTGAGACGGAGATTAGTGAGGCTGAAAGGAAGATCAAGAGCCGAGAGGCAGAATTGGCCGATCCGAAGCTCTATGAACAGTTCGACCGGTGGAATCTTCTGCATCAAGAACAGGATGAGTGGAAGCGCGATCTTGAGCGACTGACCGCCCGGTGGGAATCACTGTCGGCTGAATTAGAAAACGTCAAACAACAGCTGATCTCGCTGGGCTAGTCCTGTCATTCGGTTTAGTATTGGTATGTGAAACAACCGGAGATCTATTAGACAGAGGCTTTGAGGGTTTCTTCGAGATAATAGTACAGCCAGCGGTTCTTCTCTTTCGTCACCAATTCATCCCAGACGACGCCGATCAAGAAGCCTTTCTTTTCCCAGGGCCTGACCCAGGCGACAGTCCCATCAAGCTTTTCCTGTTGCTCGACTCGATCGGAATCGAGGAAGGCGAGCGAGACGGTGACTTTCTCGTTTGATGGGAAGCGATCTTTGGTATGAAGTCCGGCCCCGATCTTGTTCACATTATCCAGGACGGCAGTACAGGCGCGCCCGCCGCTCTTCGGCGACACCAAGGCGGAACCGACCAAGGTGGCCCGGACAAATTTCCTCCGCTCACTCAGGGCAACCATACCGGCTGACGGTTTTCCTTCCCCCCGCTTCATTGCTCTAAGTATAACCGATTAGACAAGAATGTAAACTAGGATAATTTGGCTCTATTCCAGAGGCTTTGGACGGTAGTACTGTCGATCTTTCAACGGCGGTGGGAGGTGGGTTTGTTCTGTTTGGGCCGACGGGTCGTCGTGGACATAGCGGTAGTCGGTTCCATAGCCGAGGTCCCTCATCAGAGAGGTTACCGCGTTCCGGAGATGCAGCGGAACCCCCAGATTGCCATAGGTTTTCGCGTCTTTTAGCGCTTCCAACAGACCAACGTAGGACGCGTTGTCTTTGGGTCGTGATGCGAGGTAGGTCGTGCCCTGAGCCAGGTTGATCTGCGCCTCTGGGAGTCCCACGAACTGGACGGCTTGTGCCACGGATGTGGCGACGAGAAGGGCCAACGGGTCGGCATTGCCGATATCCTCAGACGCGAAAATCACCATCCGTCTGGCGATGAATTTCGGATCTTCCCCGGCATCCAGCATACGGGCGAGCCAATAGAGCGCCCCGTTCGGATCGGAATCGCGAAGGCTTTTGATGTAGGCCGAGATGACGTTGTAGTGTTCTTCGCCGGTCTTGTCATATCGCAGCGCCTTTTTGCCCAGCGCGGCTTCCAACGTCGCTCGGTCTATCACGCGCGCACCATCAGGCTCAGCCGGCGTTTGCGTCACCACAAATTCCAACGATGTGAGCAGCGCCCGTGCATCACCGTTGCCGAATGACATCAGACGCTGTCGTGTCTCTGATGAAAAACGCGCCTTCCATGTTCCCAGCCCCCGTTCGACATCGGCGAGCGCACGATCGAGAATCTGACCTAACGCGTCCTCTGTAAGCGGCTTGAGCACGACGACCAGCGAACGTGACAAGAGTGGGCTGATGACCTCGAAAGACGGATTCTCCGTGGTGGCACCGACCAGGATGATGGTGCCTCGTTCGACATGCGGAAGAAACGCGTCTTGCTGTGCCTTGTTGAACCGATGGATTTCATCCACGAAAAGGATGGTCCGCTGCCCGTTGATCGATCGGCGCTGCTCGGCTGCCTTGATGATCGTACGCAACTCAGGCACGCCGCTGGTCACAGCAGAGAACGGAATAAACAGCGCCTTCGTATGGCGGGCGACCAGATGGGCCAGTGTCGTCTTCCCCGAGCCGGGCGGCCCCCAGAAGATCACGGAGGAGAGCTGGTCGGCCTCAATGGCCCGCCGCAGCGGCCGATCCGGCGCCGTAATGTCGTCTTGACCAACGAAATCCGCGAACACACGCGGCCGCATCCGCTCGGCGAGCGGGGCCTCGACCGTGTCTTCGCGGTCGGGAGAGGTGAACAGATCAGGAGTCTGATCATGGGAGAGAGTCATTGTACTCCTTTGGAACAGCGAGAATTGTATACGTCGTGCCGTATGATCGCAAACGGCTACTTGACCACGCAAGAAGCCGATGGTACGAACACCTCATCCGACGGAGCAACCCGTGCAAGCCAAGATTAACGGCATCACACTCGCCTACACCGATCAAGGAACCGGCCTTCCCGTCGTCTTTCTCCATGCCTTTCCGCTTAACCGCACCATGTGGGCAGAGCAGGAGGCAGCGCTTTCGTCACGGTTTCGAGTCATTACGATCGACCTGCGCGGGCATGGGGAATCCGACGCGCCGCTTTGGCACTATACCCTGGACCAAGCCGCCGATGAGGTGATCGGATTTCTTGATCACCTCTCGATTCGGCAAGCGGTCTTCGTCGGGCTTTCGATGGGCGGCTATGTCCTATTTGCTCTCTACCGAAAGTATGCAGACCGCGTACAGGGATTGGTGCTTGCTGACACAAGAGCGCAAGCTGATACAGCAGAAGGGAAAGAGGCGCGGTTTCAGATGGCGCAGATCGCGTACAAGAACGGCCCCTCGGCTATTGCGGACATCATGATTCCGAAATTGCTAAGCCCCACCACGATCCAGACGAGGCCGGAGCTTGTGCGACGAGTGCGCACGATGATTGAGGGTACTCAAGTCAGCGGCATCGCGGGAGACTTGATGGCAATGGCAGAACGGCCCGATTCCATCGCACTCTTGAAGCAGATCACCTGCCCCACCCAGATCATTGTCGGTGAACAGGACCTCGCCACTCCTCCGTGCGATGCCAAGCTGATGGCGGACAGGATTCCCGATGCCCGCTTGGCCATCATTCCAGGAGCCGCCCATCTCTCAAACATGGAACAGCCAGGCCTGTTCAACGAAACCATCCGCTCTGTTGTCGCGACTGTCATGAGATAGGCGGGGGAGCCGAACGCGCGATTGTTTGGAACTCAGTCCGGATCGCTGATGCTGCCGCGTCGAATCAATTTTAAAAACTCCGCGCGCGTCTGCGACTGACTGCGGAATGCTCCCAACATGGAGCTGGTGACGGCAACCGTGTTCTGTTTTTCCACCCCGCGCATCATCATGCAGAGATGTCGCGCTTCGACGACGACTCCGACGCCGTGCGCGCTCAACTTGCTGCTCAGGGTTTCGGCGATTTGCACCGTCAACCGTTCCTGTACTTGGAGCCGCCTGGCGAAAGTATCGACGATCCGCGGAATTTTACTGAGGCCGACGACTTTCTTATTCGGCAAGTAGCCGACATGCACTCTGCCGAAAAACGGGAGCAGGTGATGCTCGCACATGCTGAAGAAATCGATGTCTTTGACGATGACCATTTCGTCGTATTCGATCGGAAACAGCGCACCGTTCAACAGATGGTCGATATCACGCTGATAGCCCTGCGTCATAAACGCCAGTGCTTTGGCCACGCGCTCGGGCGTTTTCAGCAAACCGTTGCGACCCGGTCTTTCCCCCAGGGCGAGGAGCATTTCGGTGACCAGCGACTGGAGCACCGGTAAGTCCGCCGGCTTCCCACTCCCGCTGGTGTCCTCAACAGGTTCTCGTCCTTTGTCTTTCTTCTGTTGTTTCCTCACTCCGTTCCCTCGTCGTTTCAAGCGACGCCCGCATATTCGAAGTAGTTGTCTCTCGTCTCGATGACCCCTACCTTATGCAGACACTCCTCAGGCAATTGGGGCTCCAAAATATCCCAGATTAATTTAACGATATTCTCCCCGGTAGTCGTGAGTCGTGCCAGCGCCGGGTCGCTATTGAGGTCGCGATGATCGAACCGATCGATAATCCTCTCGTTGACCAGCTGGTCGAGACGGGTCAGGTCACACGTCTCCGGCGTTCCTCCGCTTTTGATCGTGACCAGCACGACGTAGTTGTGCCCGTGACCGTTCGGATTATTACATTTACCGAACGCAGCCCAATTTTCCTCAGGCGAGAGCTGATCAGTATGAAGTCTGTGGGCGGCGCAAAACCGATAGCGCCTCGTCACGTATACCTGTGACATGTGATTGCATATCTCGTGTGGGAGGCATAAATAGCAAGGACCGCTCGTGCCCCGAGCGGTCCTTGCTTATAGGTCCAATGTCGGCATTCTACGGCGACGAGGCTTACGCGCTAAACGAGCTGCCGCAGCCGCACGTCGTTTTGGCCTGAGGATTCTTGATCGAAAAGCCGGAGCCCTGCACGCTGTCCACGTAGTCGACTTCCGCACCTTGAAGCAACGGCGCGCTCTGTGAATCCATGATGAGTTTCACATCACCCTTTTCGATGATGGTATCATCCTCGGCCATTTTGGATTCAAAGGCCATCCCGTACTGATAGCCATGGCATCCACCGCCGCGCACGTAGACCCGCAATCCGACCACATCTTTTTCCTCGGCCATCAACTCCTTGATCTTCTGTTCCGCTACCGACGAAATAGTAACCATCGTCTTCCTCCTCTATAAGAATCGGTCCAGCCCGCACCAACGAGCTAGAGTGTTAGTCTAACACCTCTTTCTCCAATATCAACCCCGCCGCTTCCGACGTGGCTGTTGTCGGATTCTCCCATTTGGCTTCCGGCACACGCACAACGACATCTCCCAACACACGCGCTTGGCACGCAAGGCGATGCCATGGTTCCGTCAACGCTTCGCGATCCAGCAAGTCTTGCTCGTCGAAATCGATCTCCGAGAGATGCTCATGCCCCATTTGGACCTCCACCCGGCAGGTCGTGCAGGAGGCATTTCCTCCACAGTCGTGGTTCAACCGGAATCCCACTGCTTTTGCGGCATCGAGGAGGGACATGTTCCCTTCCACTTCCCCGCTTCGCCCGTCCGAATGAAGAAAGGTCACCCGCGGCATGATCCCTCTTAGGAATGAACAATCTCGGCCGGTGCTTCCCGATAGGGACAGCGCTGCAGCCGTATATGATCTTGGTATTCGTCGCGGAACAGCTTCAAACTACTTTGCACCAATACCGAGGCTCCGGTCACGAGGGTGCAGTACCCGGTTCCTTTGACGAATCCACAGAGCTGGAGCATACTATCGAGGTCCTTTTGAGTCCCCTGCCCCGCTTCAATCTTCGTCATCAGCGCGGCTAAGTTGATGGTTCCCATTCGACAGGGAGGACATTGACCGCAACTCTCATCCCTAAAAAAATTGGAAAAATGCAGCGTCTTGGCCACCATGCAAGTCGCATCGTCGACGACAATCACACCGGCCGATCCTAGCCCCGTGCCGGCCTTTTTCAACGAATCGAAGTCCATGGGAAGATCGAGTTGATCCGCCGTCACCATGGGAAACGCCGGGCCACCTGGAAACACCGCCTTGATCTTGCGACCAATAGGCACGCCACCGCCGCATTGCTCGATCAAATCTCGAATTGTCACGCCCATCGGCATCTCGTACACACCGGGTCGATTGATCGCTCCACTCAGCGAGAACATCATCGTGCCGGGGCATTTTTCCGTCCCCACTTGAGTGAACCACCCGGCGCCTTTGTGGAGAATCAGAGGAATGTTGCACAACGTCTCCACGTTATTCACCAAGGTCGGCTTGCCGTAGAGACCGAAGTCCGTTGGGTAAAACGGCGGTTTCTGCCGCGGCATCGCCGGGCGGCCCTGCATCGACTCGAGCATCGCGGTCTCTTCGCCGGCTACGTAGCTGCCATGACCTTCAAAAACTTCCAATTCTATATCGAAGCCGCTTCCAAACACATTCTTGCCGAGCATTCCCCGTTCTTTCGCTTGAGCCAAGGCTTTCTTCAGATTCTGCCGCTCTTCATGGTACTCATGATTCACATAGATGAAGGAGGCCTTCGCCTGCACCGTATGGGACGCGATGAGACAGCCTTCGATCAACTGGTGGGGCAACGTTTTCAACAGGTGACGATCTTTAAACGTTCCCGGTTCGTGCTCGCCGGCGTTGCAGACGAAATATCGCTCTTTCACTCGGTGGTTGAGGACCTTGTCCCATTTGATTCCTGTCGGGAACCCTGCTCCACCCCGCCCTCGGAGGCCGGACTTCTTCAGCTCATCAATCACGTGGGCAGCTTTCAACTCTTTGACACAACGCTTCCAGGCTTCATAACCACCGACTTTGAGATACCCCTCGATCTCCCAAGGGGCACCCTCTATCTGTTGGACAAGGCGTGGTTCTACAGTCGTAGGCATACGTGTGCGGATCTATATCCTCAATATGGAGGCTGTACTATACGGCTCCGCTTCTTCATCCGTCAAGGCGACGGGGCTAAATGGGCCTGAATCTCAATCAGTTAGGACTAGGGGACCTACTGTGTAGCTGGGTATAGAGGGACTGGAGAGAGTAAACAAAGCTGCCAACTGAAACATTCGCCGGTGAGCTGGGCCCACCGGCGAATGGAACGAGACCTTATCGGAAATGGCTGCCGGCTCCCATAAAAAACAGCATGGGAATCGAGAGCATGAAATTCACGCGAGAGGCCAACAGGGCAGTCCGCCCCCATTGCGCCATCTCGGGCGGCGCCGGAGTTCCCTGCGCAGCCGCTGTGACGGCGGCAATGATCTTCTTCTGGTTCGGCCAGATAATCCCGTGGACATTACCCATCATGATGATGCCGAGCAGTCCGCCGATCGCCAGGGCCACGGCTCCTGTTCCGCCTTTATGGTACATGTGGCCATACAACAACACGCCGGCCAGCACCGTTACGGTGGCTCCGTGCCGAAACCAATTGAGCGCGGCCGGCATGAGTTTCGGAATCACGATGTTCTTGGTCGGCCCATCCAGGCTTTTCAAGAACGAAGCGTTGATCAGGTTGAAGAAATACAAGAGCCCGATCCACGTAATCCCTGCCAAAAAGTGAACCCAACGAAGAATCAGGGAGGCCCACTCGGCTTCACCCGCGCCAATGCCCGTTAAACCTAAATATATCCCTACCAACACGATGGTGAGGACAAACCCCACCCCCATCGTCTGCATCGGATCTTCAAGAAATTTCATAGCTCCCTCTCTTCAGAACGGTTATCTGCCTCAGTCGATGTCTGTACTGTAGTGTTTCTTCGAATGTCAAGCAGCCGAGTCGATTCGTCACCGGTCATTTGTCATTGCTCAACACAAAGCAGGAACCGAACCGTTCTTCTGAATGACCATTGACTAATAACTATCCTGTTACACCATCAATCGATCGACCTTAGCGCACAGTTCCCGCACCGCGTCAGCCGACGTTTCCAGCGCTGCCCGTTCATCACTGGTCAGCTCATACTCCTGAATCTGTTCGGCCCCTCCGCGTCCGATCTTCACCGGAACCCCGACGACGACGTTTTTGAGTCCGTACTCACCGTCGCACAGCACCGCGCAGGGCATTACCTGCTTCTCGTCCTTATGGATCGATTCCACCATCGCCACCGCCGAGGCGGATGGAGCATAGAAGGCACTGCCCGTTTTCAGAAGGCCCACGATTTCGGCTCCCCCCTCGCGGGTGCGCTTGACAATGGCGTCGAGTTTTTCCTTCGACATCAGTTCCGACACCGGCCTCCCCCTCACGGTGGTATAGCGCGGCAGCGGCACCATCGTATCGCCGTGTCCGCCCAACACCATGGCCTGCACCTCCGTGGCCGGTACGTTGAGTTCAGCGGCAATGAACGTCCGCATTCTTGCCGAGTCCAACACGCCGGCCATCCCGATGATTCTCGATTTCGGGAGATTGCTGACAGAATGCGCCACATGGACCATGGCATCTAATGGGTTAGTGACGAGGATCAGGATAATGTCCGGGGAGCGGGAGACTAATTCCATGACGACGGATTTCACGATTTTCGCATTCGTCACCAACAACTCGTCCCGACTCATGCCCGGCTTTCTCGGAATGCCGGACGTGATCACGGCGATCGACGACCCGGCGGTTTCCACGTACTCGTTGGTGCCGACCACCTGCGTACTGTACCCACAGACCGGCCCCGCCTGTGAAATATCGAGCGCCTTGCCCTGTGGAACACCTGGGGCGATATCGACCAGTACCACGTCGTAGAGATTTTTCTCGGCCAGCCGCTGCGCCGTTGTCCCTCCGACGTTTCCCGCACCTACTACCGTGATCTTCGATCGCGTCATCATGTCCTCACATCAAGGGCTGAGGACTGAGGGTCGAGGACTGAGCAGTTTGAGTTCACCGTCTCAGTCCTCAGCACTTCGCCCTCAGTCCTGGTCTAATGTTCATGCTCCGTCCAGCCCGCAACCTTGAAGTTGATCGTGCAGACGAAATTATCTCCGTCATAGAAATTGACCTTGATCTTCTTCTTGCCGAATGTGGTTGCCAGAAACTCCTCCGGATTGTCGACGAGTTCCTGAAAGCCGCCCGGAGGATACTCACCCAGGTCATGAAAGACCACGATCATCCCTACTTTGACTTCTTGCAATACTTTTACCCGGCAGCGCGGATAGACCTCCCAGAACTTCGCCTCGATCATCTCCTTCGTCGGCTCAGGACGATCCTCGCCGGGTTTCACCGCCTGTCCGAACTTGGCTAACCGACGGACGTAGGGATACTGATGCCCTGTGAAGAGCTTATACAACCATGCAGGAATCGTTGGCTTTCCGATCGAGTTCGTCATGTTCTTGAATGCTTACGCTGTCAATTGCCTGTAAATTCTCGGCAACTTGGTCGGGAGTGCTTCGACGCGATCGATGACGCAGTACTGTGCATCGGCGTACATGCGGCGGAGATAATGCTCCGCTTCCCGATCGATCGTGACGCAAAAGGTCTCGACTCCCCGTTGTCGGGCCTCGCGGAGTGCCGCTTTCGTATCTTCCAAGGAGTAGTCGTCCTTGTACTGGTCGTCCAATGGTCTTCCGTCGCTCAGCAGCACGAGGAGGCGGTTCTTCGCTTCCCGCGCCAGCAGCTTCGCCGTGGCGTGTCGGATGGCCGCGCCGTCGCGATTCTGATGACGAGGAGCCAAACCACCAAGCCGACGCGCCGTTGCCGCCCCCAGTCGATCGTCAAAGTCTTTGATCGTGAGAAACTCGACCTTTGCTCGTCCTTGGCCCGAGTAGGCATAAAGTCCGTACTGATCGCCGGCGGCATCCAGCGCTTCGCAGAGCAGCACCAGACCTTCCTTCTCAATGTCGATCACCCGCCGACCGGTTCCGAGGTCCCGGCTGGTTGATCCACTGATATCAATGAGGAACGCCACTGCTACGTCGCGCTCTCGCTTTTCCCGCCGGATATACAGCCGATCGTCGCCTTCCATGCCTGCCCGCTGTTCCCCTGCTCGTCGGACCACGGCATCGAGATCCACCTCTTCCCCATCAGGTTGCCCCGCCATGCGGCGAAAGGCTGGAGGACGCAAGCCTTCAAAAAATCGGCGCAGCGACTTGATGGTACTCTGCCGGGAAACCAACGTCTGCGTGACGAAGTCGTCGGACCCGGCGTCTGCTGGTCGTTCCACCACACGACACCAATTCATCCGGTAATCCTCAATCCGATAGTCCCATTCAGGGTAGAGAATGGCTCGTTCGCCATGAGCCATTGTTTCCTGTATCTGTTGGGCATCGACTACAAGGCTCAGGCATTCTTCAACAACCGACGGCAATGATCGCCCTTCGCGTAACATGTCTTGGCTTCCGGATTCGTGGTCCCCG
>JBKKBQ010000182.1:0-5535 GCA_046714015.1 Nitrospira sp. | reverse complement strand
GTCGTATTGCGAGTGACCTCTCGACTCCCTGATTCGACAGGATCTCGTAGGTCGCCGCTCGCGAACGAGCCGCGCTTTCCTCATTCAACTCGTATGCGATTATGGAATGCAGACATTCCGATAGCGGCCGACCATGATTTCGGCATGATTGGACCAAACGCTCCACCATAGGACCTAGGAACGCGCCATCACCGGCCGCCGGTTCGATTGCTAGTGTATTTCCCAAGTCTTTCTCCGAGCAGTAGCCACTTAGATTAAGCAGCAGATCGACGACCCATCGTTTGGTATAGACGATACCTTTCGGTTCCATCGCCTTGCCGATACGATTAGGATGGATCGAAGGAGTCAATAGTTGAAGCTGGATTCCACCCGGTGGGCCTGGAGAACTCGTCAGTCTATTCACCACTAGGCCTCCGATTGTAAGAAAAACCAGTGGATAGTAGCTTTTCTCCGACGCTCATTCAAGGTCATCTGTTCTCATTCCAAGGGAACCCCCTCTTGAACCCCCTCTTAGAGTCGTCACCGTTATTGTTCCGGTCAATGCGAAAGACTGGCCATCCTGTCGTGGTCTTTATAAGCGCAGGTGTTGAAGAAGGAGTCAGAGGTGAAACGCTGATAGCAGACGCATGGGTGACTTGTACCGCTCAGGATCGGTACCATTACCTCAATTTAGCCCCTGGGCTTCCGGTCCACCGGAAGCCCAGGGCGGACTCTTACGGTTCCGTTTTTTTGATGCTCTTCCGCTATTGGCGTCGACCCAGACGGTTCGGCTGTTGTTCTGATTGTCGGCCAGTTCAACTTCGTACACGGTGTGATCACCTTCTTTTTCCAGATGACTTTCCTTCGCGCGTGATCCCGGGATGGATGCTTCGGCTGTGCGGATGGCATCCGGCATGGAAATATTAGCGGACCGCGCCAATTTGTCCTGACTGCTACAGGCGCCCAAAGCGCCCCACAATACCAATGGGAACACCAATGCGAACGGCAAAGCAATAACGCATCTTAAGATCCCTCCAGTTTGAAGTAATGGTGACTTTCGTCAATAGTAAAGAAGACTAAGCAAACTAGAGACCACGAGCACATAACCAGCGCGCGGCCGAGCTAGTGGCAAAAAGTTTAGAAACGGCAATACGTTGATGATTTATCGCTCCGCTCGAACGAGGATAGCGACAGTGAGAGAAAGGACAAGGGAGGTCCCTAGTACTGTGTCCGGAGGGCGCTCGGCATAAGTAATCAGTGGCTACTACCCACTCACCACTCCCTCCTCTCCGCCGCAAGAGCATGTCTTTGCTCTGTTGTTTAGGCATAATCTCGGCTCTGCTGTTCTCAGGATGTAGCCGATTTCTTCAGCCGACCGATCACGCCAAGACCGACAGTTTTGAAACTCGCTGTAAGCCTCCAGCCACTACTGAACGAAGCGTGTCGTTGACCAAACTGGACGGCCCCGTCGGCGAAAGCGGGGCGGTCACGGAGGACTTGCCGGATCCTGAGGGATTCTCTGAGAAAGCGCTTAATGCCGCCTATGCGATCCAAGCGCTTCCGTTGTTGAAAGAGCTGCACGCGCTCGAACAGGAAGGCGATACCAGGGACCTCATGTTGCTGAGCATCCGCGCGAAGTTGATCGGCCGCATCCTCCTGGGAATCGAAGAAATCAACAGTTTGGCGGCCGAGATTCATTGTGAGGCGGGTCGGGCCGATCAGGTGGCCGACCGCCTCCAGGACGAAAACTCCAGCCGCATCCGGTACGAAACACTGGGCGCCATCGTCGTGGCCGGCGCGGCCACCGTCGCATCGGGAGGCGCGGTCTTGGCTGGACTGACGGTCCTAGAAGGAGCCGTTGCCATCGGGGGAGGCACGCTGGCGACGGGACTCGGCGTGCTGGCCTTGCTTGCGGAGACACATCAAGAATACCGCCATCCCAGGAACTTGCTGCAGGAAGTCTGGGAAGGACCACGCACTTCGACGCTGTTTCCTCCCTCTATGTGGAGATTTCTGACGCGCCAGGGCAAGGCCAAGTTGGAGGGCCATACGTACCGAGATGAATTGATTAAGAGCTGGAAACAGGAAGGGGAACTGGGGGAGCCGGGCTCGGACATCGAACAAAAACGGATTGCGCTGCTCTTCAGCGAGGGAGGCGTCTACGAACTGCAAGATCTGCGCGCCCGGGCCTCGATGTTGAAACTACTCGCCGGCATGGTCGAACTCATGCATCAAGACTTGGAAATGCTGGTCAAGCAAGTGCTGATTCAAGAGTCGCTGGCGAAATAGGCTGGTGTGGCGCGTCTGTTGGACGGCAAGGCAGCTTTCACTCCCCATCATCATCTATCATTCATTATCCATATCTCACCAACTACTGGGGAATCTTCCAGTTTCATCATCACTCGGCTCGTTATATAGATTAAGCAGCAGCATCTTCTCTCCTGAAAGTACCCATCTACCTGAGACGTATCCGTCCAGGTTCAGAATGGCAGATGTCCCAATGGTCATTCGATTGTTACAAACCGTTGCCTTTTGCTTCACCGTTCTCGGTACTCTGAATTGGTGTCTCACACCATCGATGTCTTTCGCTGCCGTGCCCCTTCAAGAGCATCGTCACGCGGTGTCTCCCCCCGCCATCAATAGTGTGGGGGGAACCGATGCGAAGAGCGAGGAGCGCATGACGTACAAGTCGATACCTCCAGGAGGACGGAATGCGTGCTTTCAGATCGAGAACAGGCAAGGGGACCGATTGGACCCCCGAGGACTTGACGGCAACCGCCCGTTGCTCTTGCCCTTGACAACGCTTTGCATGGAATTGCTCGCGTCCGCCGATGACCTCGGCTGGTCCGGGTACGAAGCACAAGGTGACCATGCGAGATCGGTCGGGAAGTGGTCGGAGGCTGAAAAAGACTACGCCATGGCTGTCGGGCTATTGGAGCGGGTCCCTGGCAAGGAAGACAATCTCGACCTCGCGGTTCTCTTGAATAAATTGGGCGCCGCCCGGTTCAAGCAAAACGACTTCTCCGGCGCGGAAGCGGTCTTTCGCCTGGCACTGACGATCTACACGTCCACGCTGGGATCCGAGGACCTTCGCGTGGCCGACACCCTGGATCTGGTCGCGGGCGCGTTATTCGAACAGCAGCAAGGGCGTGCTTTAGCAGGTCCCTTATTCTTTCGCGCATGGGTGATTCGCGAAAAGACTTTGAGGCCGGATCATCCTGCCATCGCGGACAGTCTCCATCACTTGGCCATCAGTTTATACTCCGACAACTTATCACTCGCGATCTCGCTCTTTCAGCGTTCGAGGAAGATTCGAGAACAAGTCTTCGGCCACGACCATCCGTTGGTAGCCAACTCGCTCAATGCGATGGCGCAGTTGTATGAACTGCACAACCGCCGCGATCTCGCCATCCCGCTCTATCAAGACGCGTTGACCATACAGGAAACGGCATTCGGACCAAACGCGTCCGAAACGCTTCAAGTCCGTCACAATTTGGATATGGCTCATCGCGGGACTGATACCCCACAAGAAGATCCGAACGGCCAATAAGCTCTCACGTAGTGTGAGCGAAGCCACGCCAGCACAAGGGAGATCGCTAGGGCGTGTCAGCCTTCCCCTCAACCACGCGCGACCGGGTCATTCAGGTTTACTTGGTGGAAAGGCTGTCCACCGTCGGACAGGCTGTCTGCATGTGTAGAGCAGAATGGCTCCCAGCTCTCCCACGAAAAATGATCTCTGTCACTCTTCGAATCTAGGAATCCCGCCATTCTTCCGGTGTGACATTCTCGCAACTTCAAGATGTCGGTTCCAGACCAGTTCAGGTCTATGTCTTGCACTTATCTCTAATCGTAGCCTAGCGCGAGTGATAAAGGCCCTTGCTGGGAACCCGAGGAGGTCATTCGCATGATGAATGAGAATGGTAATAACAGGAACAATGAAGAGATCGACGCTGATCAGGTTATTCGGAATTACGAAGAATCCGAGCCGGCTGCTTCGGTGCCGGATGTGGATCAGGCAGATGTGGAATGGTATGAGCAAGCGAAGCAGGATACTCGGCATCCACCGGAGGCCGTGTTGACCGGAGGCGATATCGATGCTGATTGGAGGCAAGCGAATTTCGGCGGAGATGAAGCGGTCGGTGGCTCCAACCCGACACCCGACCAAGACATCGTTGAGGACATCGGCAACGCTGTAGGTGTGACGTATGAGGACGCGGAACCCCTGCGGCCGGAGGAGAAAATAGCTCAGCGCGACGAGGAGCGTTGGGAGCTCAATCCGGCGTCATCGGAAGACTATGCGGAACGGCAGACCACCGACGAAGGACCGTCGCCGGCCAAAGCTATGCAGAAGGTTCTCAAGGATGAGGCGCCCTCATTAGAACGTCATACGCGAAAATAGCGCGAGCGTTCGTGCGGAACGATTGATTGGAGGCGATTATGAAGAATCGACGATCCGCAGTACCAATCCATATCTCGATTGTCTTTGTCTACGCCCTCGTTCTCACCCTGGTGGTCGTCTTTCACGTGTACACTGATTCTTCGTTGAAACCTCAAATCGTTCCGGCGTCAGCTGGTCCAGTACAGGATGATCCAGGGCTTCCGATCGCGGCAGGAACCGAGGTTTTGATCGTCTATACCATTTCAATTCCCGAATACCACCTCACCATTCCATCCAATTTCAACCGATTCGCACCCGGACATGATGAACTTTTGCCTCACCTGGAAAAGGCGATCACAGGAATGAAAAAAGGCGAAGCAAAAAGAGTCGATCTCGGCTCCGACGAGGTGTTCGGTCCATACGACGAATCAAAACAGGTGGAGATCAGTAAGGATCGGTTGCCGGCAGAGGCTCAGCCAGGGATGATACTGGCCACGGAAGACGGCACGCCATGCATGGTAGTGGATCTTTCAGAGGATATGGCCACAATAGACTTCAACCATCCGTTGGCCGGGAAACGTGTGGTCATCGACGTGAGAATTTTAGACGTCGAGGTGCCGCCTGCCGATGAGTTGCAAGTGCAACAGGAGGACAGTGTGACCGGTGCACTACCTCGAGTTTGATATCACTTTCTGAGCAGGTGGAGGGCTAGTCGCGGACACCTGATGCATCCGCTATGATGTTACTTAGAAAAGACGCTCCGAGCCTCATCAGTCGAGACGGACAGTCTGTCTCATAAGAACGAAATGATCCGATATAGGTCTCGTATCTGTGAGCGCAACTGCTACATCCTCCATTCATTAAAGCACTTACTGTGAGAGATTTGTAGCACAGTCTTTGCGTTCGACTACGTCTGTGTGGCTTGTCACTAAAGTTACTTTTATTACCAAGTCCTATTTTGGGAGGATGCCATGAACAGAGTAACCCCCCTTCGGCTGATGATTCTGCCGTTACTGGCAGCGCCGATCTTTTTTGGAGCTCAGAGCGTGAATGCACAACTCGGTGCATCGGATACTGTCCAAGGTACGACGCCGGCTTTCCAACGGTCCGACAAATGCACGACTTCAGAGCCGTGCCGGAATGTGACGGGGGAGATTGTCAAGATTGAAGAATCGTAT
>JBKKBQ010000181.1:0-4131 GCA_046714015.1 Nitrospira sp. | reverse complement strand
CCGTTGGCGGACATGGCTTTGATGTCGGCCTGGATACCCGCGCCTCCTCCGGAATCCGAGCCGGCAATGGTGAGCACCTGTTTCAATGTCTTCCACATGAGCGATCCATGAACACGCTGCGAAAAATCTCAGATGTCGGATGTGAGAAGGATGTCACGAGTCCGACAAGCAGTATCAAAAGTCCGATCATAAACATGAACTGGTGTCATTATACTCAGGGAGGACCCACTGTCTAGCGGGTCTTAAAAAATGGTGCGTGATCGCCAATCCCAGTCCCTGAGCCTTTGGGTGCACATCACCGATCTCGGCTGAGAAAGCGGTACTTCGTTCGGTTCATCGCCGAGTGAGCAAGTCTTTGGTGGAGTTTGACAAAAGCGCTCGCCGGTGGGGTACACTGCTCCCCCTAGATTCCCCCAGTTCACTCCTACGGTCCAAGGAGGATTCAATGCCGAACAGCTTCTGGTTGAAGATGCTCAGTGCAGCAAGCCTGTGTTTCTTGTGCGTCACGAGTGGGGTCGGTGCCGAAGAGCTGGCTGGTCCCGTCAACGAGGCGCGCCTGGTCGCGCAATATAACTACTCGATTCATATCCTGGCCATGTTGGTGGTCGGCTTCGGCTTTCTCATGGTCTTCGTCCGGCGGTATGGCTTCGGGGCGACGACCGGCACGTATCTCGTCGTCGCAACCGGATTGCCCCTCTACATGTTGTTGCGCGCCAACGGGATGGTAGGGCATACGATACCGGCCCATTCGGTCGAGACGCTGATGCTGGCTGAGTTTTCGGTGGCGACGGCGTTGATCGCAATGGGGGCGGTGCTCGGGCGATTGCGCGTGTTTCAATACGCGTTACTCACGCTGCTGTTGGTGCCGCTCTATGCGCTGAACGAATATTTGGTGCTGGACAATGGCTCCGGGGTGACCAAAGGGTTTCAGGATTCGGCCGGGTCGATCGTCATCCACGCGTTCGGCGCCTATTTCGGATTGGCGGCCTCTCTGGTGCTGACGACCGCTCAGCAGCGGAGTCAACCGATCGAATCCGATCCGACCTCCGATCGGTTCGCGATGCTCGGGTCCATGGTCCTGTGGCTGTTTTGGCCGAGTTTTGCCACGGCGATTGTGCCGTTTGAGCAAATGCCCCAAACCATCGTGAATACGATCCTTGCTCTGAGCGGAGCCACGCTCGCCACCTATTTTCTGAGCACGCGTTTCCATCATGGGAAAACCTCAATGGTGGATATGGCCAATGCGGCGTTGGCCGGTGGGGTCTCCATCGGCTCGACCTGTAACCTCGTGAGTGCCACTGGTGCGTTTGGTATCGGATTGCTGGCCGGTACGCTGTCGGTGATCGGGTTCGTCTTTATCCAGCCCATGCTGGAATCGAAAATCAAATTGGTGGATACCTGCGGCGTGCACAATCTGCATGGGATGCCGGGCCTCCTAGGCGGACTTATGGCCATCGTTGTGGTTCCTGGTGTCGTCGGGGTCCAACTCGTGGGCATCGCGATGACGCTCGTTATCGCGATCGTTGGAGGAGTGATTGCCGGAATGGTAATCAAAGCCACGGGCACGACCGAACAGGCTTATGAAGACTCCCATGAGTTTTCCCATGTGCCGGGGCCGGAGAGTGAACATTAGGTGGAGAAACTCGCGTAGGCGCAAAGGCTGATATCGAAGTCTTGCAAAAGAAACTGCTTGCCCGGGCAGCGGCACGTAGTTGAGTCGGGAACGAAAGCTCACACTGCCTGCGAGGTCGTCGTGTTATTCCTGCTCGGTCAGAACCAGCAGAGCGGGTTTTATCCGCTGGTCGCCATAACGATAAAACGATAGAGAGGCCAGCGGTAGGAGCAAGCAATCGGAATTGAATTAAAACTACTGGAGGTGTTTATCCGCGGGTGTCCATAGAGAGAGGCTTCGCCTGAATAGCCCGCGGCCCACAGGAAGTGCGGTGTGGTGCGCCCGACAGGACTGAATATGGTGGGCTCTGATCCGTTAGCGAGGCCCAAAAAGAAGAGCCAGCAAGATGTGGTGCGCCCGACAGGACTTGAACCTGTAACCTTCTGATCCGTAGTCAGATGCTCTATCCATTGAGCTACGGGCGCGTGCTGAAGTGTTGAATGTTGAGTGTTGAGTTTGGGGGAGCAGGAAGAATTACCTGGACCGATTACCGGAAGTGCCTTCCCATAAACTCACGCCCAACTCTCACAGTTCACAACTCGTCGCGGCGGCATGGGAGGTTATACAGTTCTCGGAGAGAAGGGGTCAAGAGACGAACGCTGGAAAGTCTGGATTCAAGGTTCGGCGGCAGGTGGTCAGAGGATACTCTTGCTCACCTCGTTTGAAAAGGAACTTTCTGAGCCATCCGAATTATACGCGGTGACTGCGAAGAAATAGGTGTTGCCAGATTCCAGACTGGTCACGGTGTAGGTGGTGAGGTCTATGGTCACGGTAGCAAGGGGTGCACCAAATGCACCTGACGCTGTTGCCTGATAGATCTTGTATCCCGCAAGGTCAGGTCCTGCACTGGCATCCCACGAGAGTGTGGCCGTTCCGCTCGCTGGTGCAGAGCCGGATGAAGCGCACGCCGTGGTAAGAATCAGAAGCAAACAGATCAGAAGCCAACGATAATGATGGGGCATTGATCTCGGCAGCATCATGTCGAACTTCTTGGTCCTGGCAGTCCAGTGGGAAATCTACCGCAAAGTTTGTATCGTGTGTATCGATAATCAGCGGGGCAATATTCACATGGACGTATGTGGAAATACAAGATGAGAGTGGTTGGGGGAGCGAGGCTTTGCTTTAGGTGAAAAATACCAGGGGGCTTCCTATTGTATAGAAAGCCCCCCAGCCTACTAGCTTCACCTAAGAAACTGAAACTTACTTGCCCTTGTCTTCCTTCTTCTTTTCCTCACCGAAGGTGTCGGCATGGCCGCCCTTCTTCTCTTGCTTCTTCTCTTCGCCGAAGGTCTCGTCGGCCTTGCCATCCTTCTTCTTCTCTTCAGCCATCACCACTTGGCCGCCCTTCTTTTCTTCCTTCTTTTCGCCGGCAAACGCGGGCGCGCTGAAGGTCACTGCCACTGCCACTGCCATGACTGCCATCAACATGCTCCTCATTATGAACCCCCCCCATAAAATAAAAAATGTAAAAGTATGTGTGCCGCTCACTTGGCACTTGCTCTAGTACTCAGCAAAGGTAGTGCCGTTCTTCCCTATTCGTAAGATGAGACACAGACCATTGGGTAATCAGCAGGTTACGAAATTCCTCTCATGAAACCGCGAATGATTTATCCTACAGGGCGTTGTAGCAGAATGGCGTGGATATGACTAAACTGCCTCATTCGGATGGCCATTGGTGGTTGGCAGCCACTTTTGCACACCCAACCTGCTTTATCGGATACGACTCGAATGGTGATGTTGGAAAGATTATAAGATCAGTTCATATGTAGCAATCACAGGTATTCGTGTTCCTACTTTATGCTGATCTTTAGCCTCCCGAAATCACCGGACGGATTTCGACCTGATCCTTGTCGGAGAGCATTTCGTCTTCAGTCACCAATTCGTCGCCCCTGATCACCAAGTGTGCTTCAGCCAGAAGATTCAATTCGCGCAACAGCTCCTTGGCTCGCTTCGGACCTTTGACCTCGATCGATCGCGAGGGGTGGTTCAATTGCACGTGCATGGGAGGATGATAAGCGTTTCAGCAAGCAAGGGGCAAGAGGTATCAGGACCTACGAATGAGCGTTCGACAGGCCGGAGAACAAGCAGCTGATCAGCACGGAGTAGAGAATCGGCTCTTTACGTAAGCCAGGCCTTCCTCCAGCGTTGCAAAGCCTCCATCAAGTTGAGCCTCGTAACAGTCCTCAAGGAGTCGGCCCATGTCAGGACCTGGTTGGACCCCCAATTCCAACAGATGACGGCCCATGACAATGGGAAGAGGAGCCTGACGGTCCACTGCCAGCTGCCGGGCTCTGGCCAAAAGCCACTCTCCGGCTGGAAATCCATCGAACTGTTTCGGCGGACGACCTGCATGGTCGGCCCGCGCCACGCGCACCAAGCGGTCGATGCGGTGGACGTGTTTTGCCAATCGACGGACGGCGCTGTCCGACGCGTTGGCGTCATGGAGGGCGCGAGGACGA
>JBKKBQ010000180.1:0-5747 GCA_046714015.1 Nitrospira sp. | reverse complement strand
CACCAAATCCATATTGGCTTCCCAGTAGGCGTCGAGCGTTCCGATGTCGCGCCAGTACTTGACATCTTTTTTGTTGGCATCTTGAAATTTGAAGGCATAGACACGCCCTTGTTCGATCATTCTGGGGATGATGTTTTTGCCGAAGTCGTGAGCGCCGCCCTCTCGTGCGTCCGCGATCAGGTGTTCGCGGATGGCCTTGGTGCGGAACAGGTAGATGCCCATCGACGCAAAGGCATGGGCTGGATCATTGGGGAGTGGAATGGGATCCGCGGGCTTTTCATCGAAGCGGGTAATCCGATAGCCCTCGTCCACCGCGATGACTCCGAAGCGCGTGGCCTCCTGGACGGGAATGTCGATGGCACCGACGACGGCATCCGCACTCTTGGCGATGAGCCAGTGGTACATCTCCGCATAGTTCATCTTGTAGACGTGATCGCCGGCGAGGATCAGCAGAAATTCCGGGTGTTCTCCGTCGATCAAGAACATGTTCTGATACACGGCGTCGGCGGTGCCACGGTACCAATCTTCGCTGATGCGCTGTTGAGGCGGCACCGAGGCAATGTATTCGCCGAGTTCGGCGTTGAGAATATTCCACCCGACCCTAATATGGCGATCGAGCGAATGCGACTTGTATTGAATGAGAACGGCGATCTTGCGGAGCCCGGAGTTTAGGCAATTGCTCAGGGTAAAGTCGATGATACGATACTTCCCGCCGAAGGGAACCGCCGGCTTCGCACGTTGGTCCGTCAGCGGAAAGAGTCGCTCGCCTTTCCCGCCGGCCAAGACCATCGTGAAAATGTTCTTCATCGGCCGAATTCTAGCAGGACCTCCCTAAAATAGAAAGGAAGCGGAATCGTTGACTTCCCGTTCCATGCGGATAATACTAGCCTCCAGAGCACCGGATTGAGCCTCTCGGGTCGGTTGGCCATGAACAAAGGAGTGAGCATGAAGCGAGATGTCGTTATCTCGGCTCTCCCACGAGTCGACTCCAGGCGTCTGACGAAGCTTGCGGAGAAATCCTCAGACCCATTACGCGACATGGCCTGGCGCCTGGAAAAGTTAGAGGGGCAAATCCAGAAGCTGTCCGAGCTGGTCCGGGACCATGCCGAAGATATGGATCGGTTGGTTCGTATTGTCGCAGAGAACCAGGATGTGGTCCGCCGGCAGTTGCTTCGGAAGCATCATGAGAAAGTTCGAGTGAGAAAACATCTGCGAGAAGCCAACTTGGGCTAGGGCCGACGTCCGTGGGGTCGGTTGCGTCCCTTGCTCCAGCCGATGTGGATACGTGCCTGTGTCGATCTCCCCTCCCCAACGCGTCGCATGCGAGGATCTGGAATGAAGAGGAGTTCACGCGCCGTGATCAACTATGCAAGCCTTGCTGCGGTTATTCTCGCCGGTGTGGTGCACACACAGACGCTCCATGCGTGGTCCGATCAGCCTGTGCGGACCTGGCTGATCCAGATCCCCTATGAGACGCCGCCGAAGAATCAGGATGTGCCGGATGTCTCGATTCCCCCCAATAAGAACCCGCTCAGCCCTGAAGCGCTGAAGCGCGCGGAAGCCTTGTTGCCGTTGCTTGAAGGGAAACAGGAGTTCTGGGCGATGGGAGAATTCGTGCATTTGGGAGAACCGGCAGTGCCTGTCCTTGTTCAGGCACTGGCCATGCCGAGTCCGAGGATCCGGTACAACGCAATTGAAACCTTGCTGATGATGAAGGGAGTCGCCGGAGTGCCCGCCCTCGTCTCCACCGCCAAGGAGTCCGGTGAAATTCCTCGGGTGCGGGAACATGCCCTGCGCGCTGCTGTTCGTCTGGATTCGACGAAAGCGCCCGAGGCGATCGACATCATGGCACAAGATCCCAATCCATCCGTCAGAAAAGCTGCGGCATTCGAAGCACGGTATGTCCGGCACAAGGCCGTCATCCCCATCTTGATTCCGATGGTCAGCGACGACGAGCGCTTCGTGGCGCTGTCTGCACTGCAATCACTCTGGATCTTGACGCGCCACGAAACCGAATTCCACGATTGGGATACCTCGACCAAGCAGGATCGCGCGGCCTGGTCGAGTGAATGGACCGAGTGGTGGGACGCCAATAAAGAGATTTTTGAGATTCCGGAGCCCCAGCGGTCCAGACGGAGCTCCTAGCGCAGCCTCGGAGCGGTTGCGAGCCGGAAGATTCCTGTGTTAGGAATATCATGATATGAAACTTAAGAGCGGAACAATGCTGAAGATTGCCAAGCTGGGGAATCCTATCCTTCGCAAAGTCGCCGCTCCAATCGATCCCCGTGAGATCAAATCGTCCGAGATCCAGCGGTTGATCGACGACATGCTTGAAACGATGTATGACGAACCGGGCATCGGGCTGGCCGCGCCTCAGGTCTCGCGCTCGGTCCAAGTGGTCGTGATGGGCTGCTCGGGTGAGGGTGGCTTCCCCGAAACGGTGCTCATCAATCCCTCAATCGTGTACTACGGCCCTGAACAGGTGGAAAACTGGGAAGGCTGTTTGAGTGTCGATGGACTGAGAGGAAAGGTCACTCGACCGTCGCTCGTGCGGGTCAAAGGGTTGGATCGAAAGGGCAAGTCCCTGGATTTTGAGGCCACCGGCCTCTATGCCGTATGCCTCCAACACGAGCTGGATCACTTGATCGGCAAAGTCTTTCTCGATCGTATGACCGACATGTCCACCCTCACTCACCTTGACGAATTTGCGCAGTATTGGCAGAAAGAGCCCACGAACGTCATTTGATGCCCGCCCAGTCGAGCCAGTTGTGAAGTCCCTTCTTCGCGTCCTATTGTATCTTCGGCCCCACCGCGCTCTCGCGATCACGACGCTCGTCTGCGCCGCGTGCGCGACGGCGATGGAGCTGGTGCCTCCGTGGGTCATCAAGATCATCATCGACGATGTGATTCAGGCAAAGCAGGCGTCACTGCTGCCATGGGCGATCAGCCTCCTGGTGGGCGCCCATGTGTTCAAGAACGTGTTTGCCTCGCTCAGAATCCGGTTGAATAATCAGCTTGAACAGACGGTGGTCCACGATCTTCGCCGGCATATCTTCTCCGCCCTCCAACGCCTGTCCATCACCTATTTTGAGAATCGCTCGACGGGGGAGATTATGTCCCGGGTGACAAACGACACGGAGCATGTCGAGCGAATCTTCATCGACGGGCTTGAAGGGATGCTGACGGCGTCGCTGACGCTGATTGGGATCACGGGACTCTTGTTCATGCTCAATTGGAAGCTGGCGGCACTGTCGCTCTTGCCGATCCCATTGCTGGCTTTGTCCGCGAGTTGGTTTACGTCAAGGGTCCACGGATATTATCGAGAAACTCGCCAGAGCGCCGCTGAACTGAACGGCTATCTGCAAGATGCCTTGTCCGGCATCAGGGAGACGATGGGGTTTGGTCGCCAGGGGCACGAACAAGCACGCTTCGACCGGCTGAGCCAGACGTATAGTGAGAAGAACCTCAAGGCGATGGTCTTGTGGTCGATGTATTCGCCGGGCATGATTCTGGTTGCCGCCGTCGGGACCGTTGTGATCCTCTGGTATGGTGCAGGGGAGGTCATGGAGGGCCGGCTCACACTGGGCGAGTTGATCGTGTTTTTGTCCTACCTGGCGATGTTCTATGTGCCCATCAATCAGATTCATTCGGTCAATCATATGTTGCAGCATGCGTTGGCGGCGAGCGAGCGGGTCTTTGATGTGCTGGACACGATTCCAGAAGTTGCGGATCGTCCTCGTGCCGTGGCTCCGGTCCATCGCGCCCATGGCGCCGTTCGATTCGACCAGGTCCAGTTCCACTATCGACCTGACGTTCCGGTCCTGAAAGGGTTCTCAGTGACCGTACCGGCAGGGGAGCGCGTGGCACTGGTCGGGATGAGTGGAGCAGGGAAGAGCACGCTGCTGAAGCTGTTGATGCGGTTTTACGACGTTACAGACGGGGCGATTGTTATCGATGGGAAGGATATCCGCGATCTGCCGATCGCATACCTGCGACAGCAGATCGGATTTGTGCAACAGGAGCCGTTCCTATTCAACGGGACAGTAAAAGACAATCTGCTGTATGGCGATTTGGATGCAGACCAGGCTCGGCTGGAAGCCGCGGCCCGCGCTGCGCGAGCACATGAGTTCATCGCGGCGTTGCCGGAAGGGTATGACACCTGGATCGGCGAACGAGGCGTCAAGTTGTCGGTCGGACAAAAACAGCGAGTGTCAATCGCACGAACATTGTTGAAAGATCCGCCCATCGTCATTTTTGATGAAGCGACGTCGAACATCGACACCGAGACCGAGGTGAAAATCCGTGAAGCGCTGGCCGAGCTCACCATGGGGCGAACCACGTTCATCATTGCCCATCGATTGTCCACCCTTCACGATGTGGACCGGATTGTGGTGCTCGATAACGGTCGATTAGTGGAGGATGGCCGACATGATGAGCTGCTGAGCCGAGGAGGAGTCTACGCAGGTCTGTACGAAGCTCAGTTTCAGGTATGACTGATGCTTGAGGGGTCATGAGTCAATGGTCATTGGTAGGAAGAAACAACAGCCGTTCTGCGAATGACTGATGACAAATGACCGGTGACGAATTACGCTCATCCTTGTTGACTGGCGAGATCGGTGGCTGCAGGAGTTGCAGGTCCGAAGAGGAGCTCGGTATACTCCCTCGAGCGAACAATCGGAGACGGTCGATCGATGGTGTTGCTGTACGAGAGTGATCCGCTGGATGACGAACATGCGCGAGGACGTTTCTACCATGTCTGTCGTGGACAAATTGATCGCACGCCGTTAGACGTGCCGAAGCCCGATTCTCCGTACGAATGCCAGGAGTGCGGGATCGATCTCGAGGCGGAAGATTTCTTTATGGCGCTTCAGAAAGGATCGGTATAGGGCGAATGGCTGGCAGCGCTGGGAGAAAAACGGTCGCGGTCTCGCGAGGTCTGATGATGCTGTGCGAAACCTGTTACACCCAAGTCATGAATGAAAAGCTTCCTAACGAGAAAAACTTCGTGGCCGACTTCGAAGCGCTCTTCGATACAATCTGCATCGGTTGCACTGACATCAACCGCCCCCTCATCGACGACATGGCCGGCAGCGGCGAATAGCGACGCCGGCAGTCCTCTTTTCTTCAGCGTATTGAGCTTGCGCAGTCTACTTGCACTCCTTCCCGTTGAAGTACATGCAGGTCGATTCGCCTGATTTGACCTTCCAGGTCTTGATCAGCGGTAGTTTGTCGTCCCCTCGCATCTCCACCACGAAATCCACAAGGCCGGAAATGGGTAGCTTTTCCATGTGGGGTTTCGCGACCTCCGGAACTTCGACATAGAATACGCGGCCGCTCGTGGAGATCAGGATCTGATTCTGCTCCTTGTCGATGTGAATCACCGGACTGTAAAAACTGCGATCTTCGGCAAAGACCGGCATTGGTATCAAAGAGGCCGCGGACAGGGCAAGAATAAGGCCAGAGCTGAATAATTGTGGTTGAGCGCGCATGTGCAATGCTCCTGATTCGAGCTACAGGGGAACATTATTACATTCTGGCGACGATGTGAACCGCAAAAATTCAGCTTAGCGGATGAGGATGTCGGCGGGAGTGACGCGACCGGATTTGATCCAATAGGTCTTCATGTCCGGTTCAGAATTCATAAGTGAAACTAAAAGGTAAGCGGGAAGGGGAAGATTGATTTTTGGCCAAATCTCTTCGTAGTCGGTGGCGATCTTGATGTCGGTGACTGATGGACGAGCAGGATC
>JBKKBQ010000179.1:0-2795 GCA_046714015.1 Nitrospira sp. | reverse complement strand
GCATGGGGCTGGCCGTGCGGATCAAGTCGCATCGTTCCGGGGACAAGCCGGCCTTGCGCGCGAGCAACTCGCAATAGTGGCTCATGCGTTGAATATGTTGGGCGGTCGCATTATCGCGGAATTCCGCGGCAATGGCGAGCCGCTGAATGGTTTCCTCACGCGATAGGCGCAGCTCTTTTTCGGTGCGTTCGAGCCAGTCCAACGCCTGCTGTAAGGCAAGCGTTCTTGTTCGGACGATGTCCTCCAGATTCTCACGATGGAGGCGGTTTTCCATCTCAAGCCGGCGGCGGCGGAGCGCATTGGCGACGTCGATCAGCACTTCATTGCACTCGAACGGCTTGACGATGTACCCGAACGCGCCGACGTCCAGCGCCGCATTGGCGAGGACCGAGCTGTCGAGACCCGTGACCATGATCGCCGCCGTGTGCTTGTGCTCCGTGAGAATGTGTCGCACGAGATCCAACCCGGATTCTCCCGGCATGTTGACGTCGCAGAGCATCAAGGCAAAGGGCTGGTCACTCAGTTTTTGCCGAGCCTCTCGCGCATCTGCAGCACAATTCACTGAATAGCCGTGGGACTGGAGTAGATAGGTGAGTAGGCGCCGGATCGACTCTTCGTCGTCGACCACCAGAATAGTGCGATTGTCGAGCAGGGCTTGATGAGTGGTCTGGTCCAGCAGTGTCGCCATGAGTCGAATACTATTCGGATCGTCGGGGTCGAGGATTGTCTTGTGTCTTCTTTATCGGCTCATCGGCGGTTGAGTGGAATGCCGTAGGAACTCCGCAGAGGACTGCACCTTTTATGCCACTCAGATTTACCGTCATTATCGTAAATTTTCAAGTGATCTTCACGTTGCTGTTTAGAAGGGGGAACGCCGACAATCATCGTATCTGGAGAGAGGTTTTCAAGAGAGACCTGCCGGCATTGATCTTCTACATCTCCCGTCTTGCCGGTTGGCCATAGATCTTGGGATGTACAGAATTCGACAACGACATAGGTCTGGATTTGTACAAATAGGGATGGAAATGAGAGGAGAGAGGCTCCGACCCGTCAATCCATTGACGGTGATCGGCCGATGGATCGGTTTGCGCTTTCGTGAGGCCTTCACTATAATTCCAACCGCACTATTGAGGAAGGGGCGTAAGAATGAGTGGAATGTCCGGGTTAGTCCGTTTCGATGGGCGTCGCAGAGATCAGGTCCGCCCCGTGAAAGTGACACGCAACTTCACTAAACATGCCGAAGGGGCTGTGCTGATTGAGATGGGAGACACGAAGGTCATTTGTACGGCATCCGTTGAGGAAAAAGTGCCTCCCTTCCTCAAGGGCAAGGGGACCGGATGGGTTACGGCGGAATATGCGATGTTGCCGCGCGCGACCCATGAGCGATCGCCGCGAGAGGCGGTCAAGGGCAAGCAAGGCGGCCGAACCCTCGAGATTCAACGTCTCGTCGGACGTGCGCTGCGGTCCGTCACCGATATGGCTCAATTGGGAGAGCGGTCCATTTGGATCGACTGCGATGTGATCCAAGCCGATGGGGGAACCAGAACTGCGTCCATCACCGGGGCCTTCATCGCATTGGCTGATGCCTGTGCCGTGCTGAAAAAAAGGGATCTGTTGAAAAAGATTCCCCTGACCGACTATCTGGCCGCCATCAGCGTGGGAAAGGTCGGCGGAGAGGTGATGGTGGATCTCGCCTATACCGAGGATTCGATGGCGGAAGTCGATATGAATTTGGTCATGACCGGCCGAGGCCGGTATGTCGAGGTACAGGGGACGGCGGAACGGACGCCGTTCGCGAAGCAAGATATGGACGAGTTTCTAAATCTCGGCTGGCAGGCCATCCAAGGGTTGACCGCTGTTCAGAAAGAGCTGATCGGTGCGCTCGACTGATGGGCCGATTGAAGAAATCCTCCTCGCGACCAGAAATCCGGACAAAGTCAGGGAGCTCGCTGTCCTTCTCGGAGATCTCGGAATCCGCATCCGTACCCTGGCCGATTTCCCCACTGCACCGGAAGTCGAAGAAGACGGCATCACCTGTGAAGCCAACGCACTCAAAAAGGCCAGGGAAATTGCTCGTGCGACAGGCCTCCCGTCGGTCGCGGACGATACGGGACTCGAAGTTGATGCGTTGGATGGAAGGCCCGGCGTATTTGCGGCCCGCTATGCGGGGGAAGACGCGTCCTACGAGGACAACTGTAGGAAGCTGCTCAAGGAGCTAGCCGGCGTGCCGCCGGCCAGGCGGACTGCCCGATTCTTAACGGTGGCCGCCTTGGCGATGCCGGGAGGCCACGCTCGAGTGGCCACGGGAACTCTCGCTGGCGTCATTGCTGAAAGGTGTGTAGGTTCACAAGGTTTCGGTTACGACCCCGTGTTCTTCCTCCCGGAGCTCGGTCGTACGTTGGCTGAGTTGACGGCTGAAGAAAAGAACCGAATCAGTCATCGAGCCAAGGCATTTCGAGCCATGGCGGATATTCTTCGACCGTTGGTCGCTGGAAAACTTTAAGTCCCGTCATGCCGGTACATGGTCCAAGGTAGGCATTGCCTGGAGCCTGTCCGACATTGCCCTTCGTGACGAGGCGAAGCAGGCGCGGGCAGATGCAAGGCCACAGGCCAAAAGGCCAATGTCGGGCAGGCTCCTAGACACCAATCGGAACATTCTTGTATAAATGGATCTGTAGATCGTGGTGTCGTCTCACCAGGAATGCAAAAAGCCGTCGGGGCGTAGCGCAGCCCGGTAGCGCGCCTGCTTTGGGATCACAAAAGAGGGGATTGCTGAAGTCCTTGATAGGCGGGGC
>JBKKBQ010000178.1:0-2781 GCA_046714015.1 Nitrospira sp. | reverse complement strand
TTGGTCGGTCCACCCGCTGTGTGTGACCGTCAAGCGAATGACAGATGAGAATGCGCTGGTTCTCATCAGCAGTTCGTGCAAGTCGGCTCATCATCTGACAATTGCCGCAGTCACATCGAAAGCATCTACGGCACAGCAGATGGCAGGAGAAGGCACTCTTCGAGACGAGCCGTCTGGCGAGGAGTGCCTCAAGGCCTGTGTTTCGACGCATCATGCTTCGCTTTCGCTTCGTGAGATGGATGTATTTCAGGATCTGGTGCGATTGCGCTGTGCCGACTGCCGACGGCACTACGAACTGACGGTTTCGGCGTTTGAAACACGCCAGAAGTAATCGGGAGCTGAGAGGAAGGGAGCGTCACCCCTTCACGCCCCTGCCATGATGTCCCACTCCACTGTGTTCACCGATGAAGAGACCGCGCTGCTGGCCGACGCGCAGTTCTTTCGGAAAAAGGCTGCGATCACGACAAAAATACGAGCCGTGCTTGAGGCGACGCATGGCGCACTACAGAATGAGCTGACAGGCCTCTCGCTCGTCGTTCCTCCCGATTTCGATCCACAGATCCATCAGCTGGTAAAAGGCGAGCATCTGGAGGATTTCCCGTATCAGTACCTTGATTATCCCAAACACTTCACCGGCGCGAACACGTTTACGTTCCGTACGCTGGTCTGGTGGGGGCACCATGTCGCCTATGCGCTGTTGCTGGAAGGTTTGGAGATTGGACGATATAAGCGCCAACTTCTCGGCCGATTTCACCAGCTCGCGGGAAGAGATCTGGAACTGTCTTTGGCTCCGTCGTTATGGGAGTGGAAATGCGGGGAGGGTTATACGTTGCCGATCACCCATGACCGGAAGGCCCAGATTGCTGCCGTGCTGGCTGAACGGTCGTTCCTAAAGGTCGTTCGCTGTGTGTCTTTAGGAGACCCACGCATACGGGAGGGACAGGTGGCTCAGCTGGCATGCGAAACCTTTCGGTCGCTGCATCCCCTTATCATCCCGTAACTCCTAATTGTCTCTGATCGCAAATTTGGGTAGACTGGGCGGCCACTCTTGTTGAACTTTGACCGGGAGGAGCCTGTGAAGCAATCGTCATTACGCGTGTTGGGCTGTGCCATCATGATGGCGACCATGCTGGCCGGCTGTAGAGGAACAGGAGAGATGCGTTATGTGGATTTGCGTGAAAAGCCACCGATGGTGCAGCTGACCGACATCGATCCGATCAAGATCGCCATCGAACCCTTTGACGATCGACGGGCGGACAAGAGCCGTGTGGGGACGCGTACTCATCTCTGGGGAGGCACCACGCATTTCGATGTGTTGGGTGATCGACCTGCAGGCGCGATCACCCAGCGACTCGCCGATCGCTTAAGAACTCGCGGGTGGCGAGATCGGGTCTGGAATGTGCGTGTGGCTTCGGCCGGATCTGCCGCGGATGCCGATATCATCATCAGCGGACAGCTGCAAGATTTCTCCGCCATCGTGAAGAGCCGCGTCTTTTCCACTGTGATCGACACCAGCAGCCGGTTGACGATTCAAGCGAAGAACCTCGCGGACCGAAGCACGACCATCCGTACCATTGAAGGCGGTCGGAGCCGAACGGTGTTTTGGTTCAACGAGGATGATGTGCGAGAACAACTGGCAGCGACCTTAAAAGACGGACTTGATCGGCTGATCGCCGATACGACGATCGACAACAAGGGGTTACGCCCGTCACGGCGCCTCCTGCAAGAGGGAACCGGTGCGACCCAGTAGGAAGAGCATTGATTTCCTGAGGGTTGACGGCACCCTCACTCTGTCTTCAAGGATCCTTCTCAGTGCGTGAGCGGCGGTGGGAAACGACGACGCCCTTGAGTTTCGGTCAGGCGCTGGCCGTCGGCGACCGGCTCGCCGCGCTCGGGCTCAAGCCGGTCTCGCCTGCCGGCGACGTGATTTGCTATGTGGAGGAATGGACGGTCGGGTCGCTCGACGACTTCGATCAGCTCGATCCCTGGGCCACGGAAGACGTCACACTCGTCCATGTACGAGAAGGATGGCGCGGCGATTTCTTTCTTCTGTCCGGGGCCTATCATACGGTCTATCAGCGCCATCAAGATATCGGCACCTATTGCTCCATCAGCCATCCGTGGCGCATTCGAGACGTGCTGCAGCTCCATGACCAACGTGCCATGTTCTGGATTGGGTTTCGGCATGCTCATTCGTTCATCCGGGTTCGCCTTCAGACGCAGGAGGTCATCACCCCCGGCGAAACGCGCGGCGATGCCGATCGGACACGGTGGTTGGATGAGCGGCGAGCAGCCTTCCTCGACGCGATCACCGTCCTGGACTTGCCGATTGAGACCCATGTGGAGAAGAACATGGTGATCGTCCGTCCCTCCGATGCGTCCATTCCGTTCTTCTGCTCATGGCCCGATGCGTTTGGTCCTTGCCAGTTTGAGTACAACACGTCCGATGCGTTTGAATTCCTCGTGCCGGCCAGCAAGCTCTCCGAGACGTTCAATCCGGAACCGGCCGGAGTGCGTGCCTATCTGACAGGGTTTTCAGAAGCCGCCTTGGCGGAATTCCAGGGGATTGAACCGGGAGCGCGGCTGGCCTATCGTTGCTCCGTTCATTGTCCGCTGGATGATCTCCCTGAGGTGCAGCACGCGATCCGACCGCACGGTCTTCTGTACGCCACGCTCTGTGAATTTCAGACGCGGGCGCTGTTGCCTGATGCTGAGGATGCCTCGGCGATCCTCGGTATCGTCGGAGTCAACGGACAGTTCAAGATCGAAGCGCGCCTGAAT
>JBKKBQ010000177.1:0-5230 GCA_046714015.1 Nitrospira sp. | reverse complement strand
AAGCAGACCTGCGCGGAAACCGATCACTGACCCAACGCAATCTGGATTTGTTTCGCAATCTCTTCCCGCCTCCCCAGCCCTGCGATAAATTTTACAAATTCTCCTTTGTCATATAACGCCAGCGCCGGAAGCGACGAGACTCCCAGTTCAGCGGGGATCTGAAACTGCTCATCGACATTCATCGTCAGAATATTAACCCGTTCCCCCAACTCTTCTTGCAACTGCTCCAGTTCCTTCGTCAAAGCCTGGCAATGACCACAGCCCGGTTTCCAAAATTCCACCAACACAGAGACAGCGCTTGACTCAACCACCCGATCAAACTCTCGATCAGTGACGGCTTGAAGCACGGTCTTCACGCAAGTGTGGACTGGGACAGCATCGGCTTCAGAATGTGTGCGACATGCTCGGCCAATAGCTGATACCCAGCGGTAGTCAGGTGAATCCCGTCGTTTGAATAGATCGCCGCCAGTTGGCCGCTCTCCGGATCTGCAGTGGCCGCGAACAGATCAACACAGGCAATATCTTTTGAATCGGCATACTCTTGGATAAGCTGGTTCAACTGGCTCCGCCGAGCAAGATGCTCGGCGACCCACTCCTGTCCTGCTCGACTACCAGGAGCGTCCTCGACTCGAATCGAGGGAACCGTCACAGGAATCGGAACAGCACCCATCGCCAAAGTCTGTTCGTACATCTTGATGAGATTGCGCATGATTTCGGACGGTGACGCATTCCACCCCAGATCGTTGGTCCCTCCGAGGATCGGCACGTAGCCTGGCTGATGATCGAGCACATCACGCCGGAACCGCATGACCATGTCGTCCGTCAACTCACCGCAAATTCCACTGGTGCGAACCGCTGCTCCACCTCTTAAAACAGATTGCAAGAATTGCCCGTAGGGTGTCTCCCGCCCGGTTGGATTGTCTCTTGTCGGTGACTGAAAGCCTACCGTCAGACTATCGCCGAAACAGATCACGAGGGGAGTCCTACTCATAGTGCGGCTCGATTCTACCGATGCTTGTCTCGACAAACAAGCCGACGAATCAAGCAGGAATCCTAAGTAAGAACGACGGTAAAGAACAGCGCTTTTCTTGACGAATCTTTGATCTGCCGGTACGTCTTACGTATGACGATGGACCTCAAAACGGCTCAAGAAATGATGGCCGCCGCAGTCGCCGCACGCCCTGCTGAAGATCCGGAGATCGTCTCCGTCAAACGTGTATTAAAGCTATTGGACAAGACAGCTAAGTCGAACCGGACGTACGGCTCAGCGAATCCCGTTGCCCTGAAATTTACGCAGCAACTGTTCGAAGAATTGACCACTCACCTCGCTGCGTATTTAAGACTGGCTTTCCTCGTTCAACGATCCGAATTGCTGTGCAAGGAACACGTCGTGTATCAGGCAGAGAAGGATGCGGGAAACGAAAGCCTCGCCTTCAAGCTGTACGCCGACGGCATCCGAGAACTCGTCCTGCACGAGGGGCTCACACAAGAGGAGCTGTCGCTCTTCCTCGCCTCCTTATGGAGCGACGGCGACTCGAATGGGGATGACGACGATATTGTCACGCGGCTTTGGTCTCGGAATCTGACGACGATCACGCTCGTGACGGCGGAAGAACTCTCAAAATCTTCGGTTGAGAACGACGGTTTTAGCCGCCTCGACGGAAGCATGAGTTCGTCGGATTCGACGCTCCGAGAATTGCTGGATCGGGAGCGGGCACGCAAAAAGGGAGACGGAGCGGGAACCGACTCCGAGGGCAGCGGTTCCGGAAACGCCAAAAGCCGTTTCCAGTCAGGACTTGCCGGCTATGAGGTCACGGAAGAAGAGCTTACCGCCCTGGCGCAGGAGATCGAGACCGAGCGAAAACAAGATAGTCTCATGTACATCCTGGATATGCTGACCGCGATCCTCGCATCGGAGAAGTCTCCGGCATTGCTGACGAAACTTTTCAGTCTGTGGGGCACCGTCGTGGAATCCCTTCTTCGCGAAGGCAAATGGACGGTGTTGGTGAACGTCTTAAGTCTCCTCCACGAAACGGATGCTGTGCGGCCTGATCTGGGAGACGAATACAAGCAACAGTTGACCTCTCTCCTCAATGGACTCGGCCGCACCGAGCGGGTGAAGGCGATCGAGAGCTATCTCAACCGAATCCCCGACGCTGAAGTGAAAGGACTCTCCACCATCTTTCTGCTGATGAAAGCGGATGCTGTTCCCTCGCTCTGCTCCCTTCTTGCGAACGTTACATCACCGGTCCACCAAGCCATTGTGTCGGAGGCCCTCGTGGTCTTAGCCAAAGACCAGCCGGATCCCTTGTTGCGAGGACTATCGGATCGAAGGCCCGGGTATGTACGTAATCTACTTTCGATCCTCATCAAGTGGAACAATCCCAAATTCGCCGATCCGGTCGAAAAATTAATCCGGTATCCCGACCCGCAGGTTCGTCGGGAAGTGGTCCGTGCTCTCGGCCTGTTCCGACCCAGCGGCAATGGCACTAAACTCGTCCCTCTCGCAATCGATGAAGATGAAGGGGTCCGTTTTGCGGCGCTCAAGCTGCTCATGTCCGGCCAGTACACCGTTCCCTTCTCCCTGTGGTCGCCTCTTGTGTCGGAAGAAGGGTTCATCGATCGTCCCATCAGTGAACGCAGAGCGGTCTTTCAGGCTGTCCGCTCCACCTGTGGAGACGAAGCGGTTCCCTATTGGCAAGGCTTGATGACCGAATGGGCCTGGGTGAATCGCAGAAAAAAAGAAGAGTTGGCGGTCATCGGAGCAGAAACGCTCGGGAAACTCGCCACCCCTTCCGCCATCGCAGCTCTCTCACTTGGAGTCCAAAAGGGAAGCGCCGCAGTTCGTCAGGCTTGTACGGCGGCATTGTCGCAAGCTCAACGGCTACAACGCGGCACCCCTCCCACCGGGACATCACACGAGGACGGAAGATCGTGACGGAACGGCAGTCAAAGTCTCTGCGAAATCCAGCCGGCGAAGACACGATGCAGCCGATCCTGACACACGAAAAGTCGCTGTCGCTAAAGATCGGCCACGGATCGGAAGCCGGAGATATCCTCGACCAACAGTTGGTGATGCTGGGATTCCAGCTCATCACACAATTGAATACGCTGATTAAGACGTCGAAAATTCATGGCCGTGCCAACGCCGCGCTCGATAAACCCGTCGAAACGATGTTGACCCTCATTGAAACCCTCGCCCATGACCAACCGGTCACCTTGTGGGTGCAGGACGATTTCCTCTTCCTCGGCGAGAACCATCTGAAGGTGGCGGCTCAACAAATGCTGGTCGTCTCAAGCATCATCGACGCTTTGAAAAAATGGAAGATCGGCGGGTTGACGTTTTCCTCATCGGTGTCTTCCAAAGACCTTCGAGAGTTCGCCCACCTCTTCGTCAGTCTTGACCCAGCCGCGAAGTCGATCGGGGACTTCCGACAGGAATTGATGAACCTGGCCGTGACCGGCATCGAACTGAACGACCCTCGAATCCTCAACTTGAAAGAAACTCTTGCGGCGGACGGCACCGGGAAGGCTCGGCACAAAACACGCTCCAAAGCGGCGTATGGTAAAGCCGCCGACGCGGTCGGCCATCTGACGCAGTCGTCCCATGACGGCAAAGCGCTGAACTTTAAGCAGGCAAAACGTGCCATCCAAAATATCGTCGACCTGATGATGCATGACGAGCCGATCATGCTGGGCCTCACCACGCTTCGCTGTCACGATCAATACACCCATAACCACTCCGTCAACGTCTCGCTGCTTTCCATCGCGCTGGCCAACAGAGCCGGCTATCCCAAAGTCGAGCTGGCCGATCTCGGCTTGGCCGCGCTGTTTCACGACATGGGAAAATCGACCATTCCCCTCGACGTCCTGAATAAGCCGGGTGAGTTTACCGAAGACGACTGGACGCTGATGCGCAACCACCCCACGGAAGGAGTGTTGAGTCTCACACAGTTACGCGGCATCACCAACCTTCCCGCGCGCATGGCCGCAGCCTCCTTTGAACACCACATGAATTTGGACTATTCCGGGTATCCCAAACTAGCAACACCGTGGAAAATTTCTCTGACGGGACGCATTCTTACGATCGCCGATTGTTACGATGCCATGACGTCGTCCCGCGTCTATCGCCGCGAACCGATGTCGCCTTCCAAAGTGCTGAATATGATGATTTCGAAATCCGGGAGAAGTTTCGACGCGACCCTGCTCAAACTGTTCGTCAATTGCGTGGGGATCATTCCGATCGGAAGCTTGGTGGTCCTCGACTCCGATGAATTCGCCGTTGTGCTCAAGCCTGCCGCCGATAAGACTGAGCGCGAGCGGCCGGTCGTCAAAGTCATCACCGATGCACAGGGGACTCCCATCGATAATGGCCCTGAGTTGGACCTGACCGAGAAAGACGACGTCGGCGAGTACCGTCGCAGCATCATTCGGATGGTTGAAAATACGGAGCACAAATTCGACACGAGCCGTTACTTCGTCTAGCCGTCGACAACGCCGCGCCTTTCGTCCTAACCCGCATTATTCATGAACGCTTCTGCTGGAATCGCGGATTCGCTGCTGCGTTCTTCGTCGCTCGTACCTCGTGAATCGTGAAACGCAGGACGGAAAGAGCTTTTTCTATATCGGGTCTCTTTGTTTGCGGGATACGAAATACGCTTCACGAGCAACGTGTTTCTATGCGATTTCGCGAGGAACCGTCATGAACAATGCGGGCTACGCGTCCTCTTCCTCGCTTGACAGCCTGAAATCCGATCTTCGACAATGCATCCATGGCTGGACATATCGTCATCGAACAATTGGAGTTCCGCGGCCGCTGCGGTGTGACGGTCGAGGAACGCGCTCGGCCACAACCCCTCGCTGTCGATTTGGAATTGGACTGTCGACTGGAGACCGCAAGGTCAGCCGACGATCTTTCTCACACGATCGACTATGCAACGGTGGCTCAGCGTGTCGTCGATATCGGAACCATGCAGGAGTCTCAGCTGTTAGAGACCCTGGCGGAACGGCTCTTAGCAGCGCTGTTCGATGAATTCCCGATCGATCGTATCAAGCTGTGGTTGCGGAAGCTGCACCCCCCGATCTCCTACGAAACCCGTTCCGTCGGAATCAGCATTGAGCGCACAAGACTGACGCAGCAAGTCCTCTGCGCAGATCCGCCACCAGCCAAGTTTCTCGTGCAACAGCTTCATCGCCTTCCCAAAGGCAAAGTCCTCGATGTGGCCGCCGG
>JBKKBQ010000176.1:0-7297 GCA_046714015.1 Nitrospira sp. | reverse complement strand
TCAGCACTCAACGCTCAGCACTCAACACTGCGAACGCACAGCTCGCTTGTTGCTTCGCCGTTACGGCGTAGTCTTTCGCGATGTGCTGGCACGGGAATCGTTGGTTCAGTCGTGGCGGGATCTGCTGGTGCAGTATCGGCGCATGGAGATGGCCGGGGAGATTCGTGGCGGTCGTTTTGTCAGCGGATTTACCGGAGAGCAGTTCGCCTTACCGGAGGCGGTGGAAGCATTGCGAATACTACGAAAAAAGAATCCCTCCGCAGGAACAGAGATGGAGATCAAACTCTCAGCCACAGACCCATTGAACCTTGCTGGGGTGATTCTGCCTGGCCCGCGAGTCCCGGCGGTGCCGACCAATTTTCTGGTGTTCAAAGGTGGGGCGTTGGTACGGACAGTGCTTGGACGGCAGGGTGACGCGGTGCTCACTGTTGCCGAGCCGACCGGCCCGGCAACAGTCCGACAGCCTGCATGAATTCAGCAGATCAGTACACGAATGGTTTGGATGTGTCGCGCAAGAGAATGAGCAAGCCTGCTGGATCTCGATCAACCAGCTGGGCATAATTCGCTTGGGCGGCAAATCCCGTGCTCTCTGGACATTAGCGGCGCTGGTGAGCGTTCTGACGATAGCCGGATGTGCCGACTACAATACGCTGGCCGCGGCTGTGCGGCCGGCTGTCACCAAGACCTTCACTGTCGAAACTTCCTCTGTCGACAAAGCCTTCGGCGACGCATTCTTGGCTGTGAAGGACATCCGGGTCAATGTCAGCCGCGAGGACCGGTCAAAGGGACATATCTTTGGATCGCGAGGGTCGGGATATACGGAACTGACCTATGTTGAAATTCTCGTAAAGCCGAACATGACCGGCGGCGTCATGCTCACCATCCAGGCTAAATCGAGCGACGGCGGTGAGGGCATCATCAACGAGTTCATAGCCGCCTATGGACGATACGGCAGAATCGCCTGATCGTTGGGGACCGCGTTACCTATGGCGTGACGTTGCTGTTACGCCATAGGGACGGGGGGCATGAAGTTGAACCAGGAATCGTCGCCAAGCCTTCCCCGTACTTCGTCATGGACTGATCTCAATACCCCAGGCACTCACGGTCCATCGTACAATCTTCGCCACCATCTCTCGCATAATACCTCGCAGGAACTCCGACATTTCGGTCGACCGAAAAAACATGATGCGGAGAATCGAACACCGCTCGTTTTACCGCGCCCTCTGCGGAAACTCTGGAGCAGGCGGCTGAGCAGGAGGCGGGAGCGGCGGGGGAAATGTGAGTGTCTGATTGTTCAATTGAAGGGGCGGACCAACGTTGAACCCAGGGCTTTGCGGTGGCTGCACAGTCATGATTCGCTCGCCGTCTGGCAGATTGATCGTGTTCTCGACGTTTCCGTGATGGTCTTTGTAGACCTGAATGCCACCTTCAGGACCTAATACTTGATTCAACCTTTCCCTCGCGCTCGGTTGTTGAGACCATTCCTCCCCGCCAGCGAGCAAAGGGCTTGGCCACACAGTTTCGATTACGATGATAATGCTGCAAACAGCGGTCCCGATCATGAAGTCATTATACTACTCAAGTGCGACTGATCAAGACGCGATGGTATTCTAATTTCGGCGTGGAGTGAGACGAGAGTCGAAAGAAATGCGGAGGTATTCGAACAGACGTCAGCAACCCTTGAACTTCTTTGACCGGCACTGTTCCGAGAGTCGCTTGGCTTCTGTGACCTGCGCGGCAGTCATGCGCTGGGCGACATCCTCCCGATTGTCTATGGCTTGCTTCTGTTCTTCGCCTTGCATGTGGGAAGCGGCAAGGTTCACCCACATATAGGCCCGCACATAGTCCGGTGGACCCCCCAGTCCTGCGAAATATAGTTCCGCGAGGTTGTTTTGTGCCAATGGATGCCCCTGTGCTGCTGCCTTCTCATACCACGCTCGGGCCTGGGCATAGTCCTGCGGCACTCCTCTTCCCTTAGCATACAGTTCCCCAAGTCGATTCTGTGCCTCCGTGTCCCCTTGACTAGCCTGCGTCTGGAGCGTGTGCAGGTCTTTACTATCGGGCGGGGAAAAAGCGGCTATCCGTTCTACAGGGAGGGCGAAGGTAGCCAAAAGAATGACGAGACAAAGGGCGCGCATAGTGTGCTGAGTATGCCGCGCACCCGAAGGGATCGTCAAGATGAAAGGCATCGGGATAAGGTTGTTGGGAGGGTGGTCCGCACATATTTATTTTAGGCTATGATCGCATGTCCTTCGTACCGCTACCGGCGGTACAGCAGGTTTCCATCTAAGGCTTGCCGAATGCAGACTCACTGGTCAAGATTCATCTCAGAAGCCGGCAATGTTCATATACCCATCGGGATGTCTCTTCGATAACCAATGGTGCTCGGGATGGCAGAAATTCAACGGGGCGACGCCCATAACCGGAAGGTGGCGATCCTCGCACTGGTCATGGTGCTGCTCGGGGGTGCTGTACTCTTGGTTCAGTTTGAGTCATGGCTCACGGCCGTGCGTGGCATGCCTAATGAGGCCGCCCGGGAATCTCTCACAACGGTTTTCCGTTGGAGCGTGGGAATTGGGACTGTCGTGATTGCCCTAGCCGGCTGTCACTTCTGGTGGTGGGGGAGGCGCGTCCGGCATACTCTACGATTCCCTCCTCCCGGTGCAACGCTCTTGCGCGATACGGTTGTGCTAGAAGGACAGGCAGCCGCCTCCAGAGGAACTGTGCTTGAGATATTCGGCATCACACTCATCCTCTGTGCGGTTGGCATCGCCCTTGTATCGTGGTGGGCCGTGAGAACGCTTGGCGCTGTTCACGCGGCCGCATCTTTCCGCGGCGATCCGATCTTTCTCCAGACGGACAGTACCTCTGCTACTTCGCGCATAAACCAAACGCGACGTGGGAACATGGCGAGGCGTACGTCGCCCTGTCGAAACTTCCTTGGCTGACGGCGCTTCATGCGTTCGCCACGTGCGGCACCTGGACACGGGGGTACTACTTCACAGAAGATAGCAGTCGTTCCGACCGGCAGACCGAGAGACTCCCGATTCCTTTGGGGTTACGCTCCTTTCCAGTGGATCAATTCGCCAATGAACGACGACGGGGGTGGACAGAAACGGAGGACTCGCCGTCCCGTGATCCCAAAGATGTCTGGGATGAGCACCGCAACGCCCGTATGCGAAAACCACAGCCGCATGGCAATCGTGTGTTGTGTGTTGAGAGCCTGGGCTGGCCGGGAGGGGAGTTTGGTACTGGCCAGACAGTTGATGGTCTACGCGTCTGTTACTCGCTAGAGTCCAACGGCGACCTAGAATTATTAGACGATCTTCAATGGGCTGATTGGAGTCGAGAAGGGCACCTGCTCGCTGCCACCAGATCAGGCAATCTGCAAATACGAAATCTTGAAAGCGACAGTCCAAAAATTCTCTTTGAAGTGGATCTCTCGAACATTGAACCGAATCCCACGCCTGCACGGGCATGGGCTCATCACGGGTGATCCCACCATTCTGAACGTGCATCCTCATCGTTGAACTCGATACCAGATCTGCCTGCGGAAGAATGGTCCGATGTAGCCACGTACCAACAATGATCGATTGTCCTCGGTGACACGGCGACAGTCCACCATAATGAGCAGATCAACAGTCTTGCCGTCATCATCTTCTCGAAAATAGGTGCGCAACCTACAGTCACACGTTCTCAGGAGTAGACTCAATCTTCTAAAATCGTCGTTCCTAATTACCATAGGCACCATGCCTCTCTTGCTACGGGCTGTGCATCGGTTTAGGATTGATGAAATTGCATAGGCAATCGTACAGCAAATTGGTCACGCGACGGCTTCTTTGCACTAAGAATACCGCTCGTTAGAACATCGTCTTATTGAAACCTGTTATGAGCGACTCATTGGATTTTGTCTCAATTGAAGGACTGCTTGCCTATGGTCGCGCTCTCGCTCAACGAGCGTCGGAGCGGGGACTCGTTCAGGCCGCGCCAAGAGAAAAGTCCAGCGATGATGCTGATCGCGTCCACGCTAAGATGGAGCAACTCCGCTCGTTTGTCGAACGCTCCAAATCAGGGTTTGCAACCGCTCTAGAGTACCGGTCGGCTCGGGAAAGTCTTATCGATGATCAACTGGTATTCTTTGCTGCCTGGAACGCGCTCCTTGCCGAAGGCTCGCTGCAGCCGTTGCTCCGGGCCACGATCGGCGCGGTAGCCAAACCGACCTATCGACGCCCGGTGGCCATCGTGCCACGCGGGCAGCTGACGCCCACGCTGGCGGAAGGCCGCATTGTCCTGGAACTGGGCGACGACCGATTTTGGTTGTTGCCTCGGAATCTTGGCGATCGAACGCTCCTCTTCACGATGCGTCACGGCGTATCGCAAGTCGATAGCAAGACCCATCGGGTGGGGTGCCGTTTGCCCAACCAATTGGACCATGAACGAGGTGTTGCCAAAGCCGATGCAGTAGGGACGGCGCTCGCCCGCATGATCGGCGTGGTGGGGCAGCAGCTCGATTTTTTACATCTCACCAACTACCTCGATCCGCGGACGTTCCTCCATTGCATCAGCCGTAGCCCAAACACGAGGCAACTGTACGAACGGGTGTCTGCGGCGCTGCTTCAAGGTGCGTTCGCCTCCGACCCGATCGCCGAGCCGACTCTCGAATCGTCGGATTTCGGTTGGGTCACGGGCTTGGAAAAATCCCTCGAGGTCGAAGAAGCGGCACGCGCGTTTAACGTCGAGACATCCACGGCCAAGCGGTTGATGAAAGATCCGCTCTATTGTTATCCGGGTGGCAATTCTTTCTTCGACCTCTATGTCGACGTGATCGACGGCCTCCACCGATTAGGCGTCGCGCAAAAGGGCAAAGTGGCCTGCCTCTATACCCACAGCTCAACCTTGCGGGCTTTGATGATCTATTTGGATCCGCGTCCGTTCCATGAAGCCTTCAGCGAGTTCAGCGACTACAAGGAAAGCCAAGACAATGTCGTGCTGCTCACAGTCGAACAGGGACGACTATCCGGCTACTCAACAGCGGTTGGGCTATCCGAGCGGGAACGGGTCGTCCGTAATACGTGGGTGACCGTCGAGCGCGCAAGAAAAGACCGCGTCACACTCAAACCTCGCACCCTCAAACGAATCGTCGCGCTCGTCTCAGGAGGTGATTTCGCCGGGGCCGGCGCCGCGTTAAAGGAACTGCACGTCACTGGTCAGGGCTTGGGATTGGAGGTCTATTTTGTCCGGCACGGCTATCTGGGCTTGGCCAACAATTGGATCGAACGGGTGACCGAAGACGATACTCGAGGCATGAGCAGCCATCCCAGCAGCCCCATCGGCAGCAGCCGTTTTGAAGAGTTCAAACAAGAGACGGTGCAGCATGTGGCCATGCGTCATCTTGAACCATACGTGCGTGACGGCGCACTGGTCGTGCTGGGAGGCGACGGTAGCATGCGGGGCGCTCGGGCCATTTACGAAGAATTCGGCGTACAGGTGGTCGGCATTCCGGGCAGCATTGACAATAATCTCGAAGGAACGATTTCTCTCGGATTTCAGTCTGCCGTGGCATTGGCCGATCAGTCCATCGAATCCCTCAAAGCGACCAGCGCGGCGATGGGCAGCGTGTTTTTCGTGGAGATCATGGGCGCCGGGTCAGGTCACCTTGCGCTGGCCTGCGCGTACCAAGCTCGAGCCGAGGGATTGCTGGTCAATGAACATCCCGACCCCAACGTCTATATCGATGAGGTGATCCTCGGGACGCTCAAACGGACATTGGGTGTGCCGAACAAGAGCCACTTGTTCGTCGTCGCCGAACGTACGCCGCATCGGCATCACAAGGATGGTGGTGTCCATGGTCTCGTCGACTATGTGGCGGACGTGATTACCCGATGGCCGGAACGGCATGCGCAGCCCGGTCACTATCCGCTCACCCTGGCCACCAAAGCCACCATTCTTGGCCACACGCTCCGAGGCGCCCGGCCGATACCGGAGGACAAGGCGATTGCGCAGCATCTTGCCCATGAGGTGGTGCACCAACTCATCGAATCGCCCGATGATATTGTCGGATGTCTCATGGCCTACCGTGAACGGGGATCGATCGGCCCGATTCCACTCCACGCCGTCATGCCGAAGCAATTCGACTGGGACGTCTTCAGTCGGATGCATGGCAACGCTCCCGTCTCGTAACTCTCTTATCCGCCGTCGTGACACGATACGGATGCTCTTGTCTGTAGCGAGGACCGTCTCGCTAGCTAGCGCCATGGGTTTCGAAGCGCCACATCGCCAGCCCTTGCATGGCCCATGTCCAAAACCGTGAAATCAGTTGCCAGAAACCCCATCTCACGATACCCCTAGTCAAGACGCTGGTTTCCGGCGTCGGATCGGTGACAACCATCAATTCTAGGAGGATGTTCATGCATCTCGTCGTGGTATCAGCCATCGCTGTCGGGTTGGTGTATTTGCTGTGGGAGATCAGGCCGTAGGGCTTGTCTTCATGTGAAAGCACCAAGTGCGCTCCAAAGAGGCGTAGCCCGTACACGGCCTCCAGGGGAGAACCTGCTGGAGGCCGTGGTTTTTTTGCTCCATTGCGTGCCTTGTATTTTCGTATTTCCCGCAAGAAGTCCGAGTCCAAAACCGTGAAAACAGTTGCCAGAAACCCTATCTCACGATACCCCTAGCCTGGGCGCCGGTTTCCGGCGGTATGCCACGTTGACATAACCTATTTCAGGGGAGGTGTATCCATGCGGTTCATCCTCATTTCAGCAGCTGCATCCGCACTCGTACTTGGAGTTGGTACCCTGGCCATGGCGGATGAGCTCACAGGTCTCGGTTCCGACGTGAAGCAGGAAATAGGTTCAATGGGCAGCGAGGCCAAGGGCGATATGCAGGCCGAGCAGGAGCAGAGGCGGGATCATTTCAAGGCCAAGAAGGACCAGATGAAGGCCGACATGAAGGCCAAGAGAGAACAGATGAAATCTGAGATGAAGGAAAAACGAAATGCGCTGAAAACCGAAAGGCAGGAACTGAAGAAGGCGGCCAAGGCCAAGAGAGCTAATGCCAAGAAGAATACGAAGGAAGCGGCCGAATCGATGGCACCGAGCTCGCACTAGGCGAATCAGTTCCGATCCACAACACTTGGGGATTCGACAGTCTTCCACCAGGCCTCCGGCAAACGTTTTGCCGGAGGCCGTCATTCTTTTGACGCACAGTAGGGACATGCCGCCGGGCAACGTCAGCCCTGGTTACACCACCTGCTCGCAGGGCAGCACAAAGACATGGAGGGGGAATACGCTGTCGCCCTTGG
>JBKKBQ010000175.1:0-9605 GCA_046714015.1 Nitrospira sp. | reverse complement strand
GGCGGAAAGCTGCCATGCATCTCATCCCGAATTTGTTCACCACCGGCAATTTGTTTTGCGGCGTATTTGCGATCCTGTCCGTCTTCAACGCGAACTACGTGGAAGCGGCCATTGCGATTCTCGTCGCCATGATTTTTGATGTGTTGGATGGGAAGTCGGCCAGACTGACCAACAGCACGAGCCAGTTCGGATTGGAGTATGATTCGCTGTCTGATGTGGTGTCATTCGGTGTCGCACCGGGTTTATTGATTTACTCCTGGGCGTTGAGCGGGCAGGGTACGTTTGGCGTGGCCGTGATGTTTGCGTATGTGGCCATGGGCGCGGTGCGGTTGGCACGATTCAATTCGACCGTTGCACTGGCAGACGGGAAGTATTTTACCGGTCTGGCTATTCCAGCCGCGGCCGGGGTGGTAGCGTCCCTGGTGGTCTTTGATCATTACCTCCTCAAGATGGGAGGGGAGGTCAGGCCGATCTTGGTCCTGCTCATGACGTTGGCGCTCTCGTTTTTGATGGTCAGCACGATTAAGTATCGCAGCTTTAAAGAACTGAAATTCAAGGGCCACCGGCAGATCACCTACCTGGTCTGGGGTATTCTGACACTGATGATGGTGGCGGCCTGGCCGGCGGTCATGTTATTCGTCATGTTTGCCGGCTACGCATTGATGGGGCCGGTCGAAAAAGTCTTTTCCCTGGTCGCGCCGGCAGCCGGAAAAAAGAGCATCGGAAAAGCCGAGCCTCCGCCGGTCGAATCGAATTCATAACGGTGAACACCAGCGGGAGAGAGAGGCTGAAAAGGTTTTGAACGGCTAAGACGAGGAGTAGTACGCGGGCAGTTTAGAACCAGGGTGTTGAACATTCTGGAGAGAGCTGGTGGGTGGTGCAAACCAGCCTAAACCTCGCGGAACTCGCCTCTGAGCTGAATCTCTGAACGGGAAGTAGGAGATTCCGTCTTGCCTCCGTAAGAGGCTGAATGAAGGGTCTGACGACCAATCGGTCTTCAGACCAAATCAGGGTGGTACCACGGAGTGCGTGAAGCCTTCGTCCCTGGATCTAACGGGATGAAGGCTTTTCTATTTTAAGAACGCTGAAAATGCCTTCCAGCGGCGTTCTCAGTCGCGTACCTCCCTGCGACGTACCTTATAGGTACGCCTCAGTCGTCCCGCTCCCTGTGGCGTTGCTGGAAAGACATTTCGAGCAATCTTCTGTAGGAGAAGAGGTGACGCTATGACACGCATGATCAGAATTTTCGATACGACCTTGAGAGATGGCGAACAATCGCCTGGCGCCAGTATGAACGTGGAAGAAAAGGTCATGGTAGCCAAACAGCTGGCCCGGCTCGGTGTCGATATTATTGAGGCGGGATTTGCCTATAGTTCGCCCGGAGACTTTGAAGCGGTGCGACGGATTGCCCAGGAGGTCGAAGGACCGACGATTTGCAGTCTGGCGCGGGCTCGACCCGAGGATATCGATCGAGCGTGGGAGGCCTTGAAAGGCGCGCCGCAGGTCCGCATCCATACGTTTCTTTCTACGTCCGATATTCACCTGAAGCACCAGTTCCGCATGACACGGGAACAGGCTAAGCAGCGGGCCGTGGAGATGGTCCAGCGTGCGCGGGGTTATGTCGATGATGTCGAATTCTCTCCAATGGACGCGAGCCGATCAGATCCCTCGTTCCTTTACGAGGTCATTGAGGCGGTCATTGCCGCCGGAGCCGGCACCGTGAACATTCCTGACACGGTCGGATACGCTGTCCCACAAGAATTTGGCGCACTGATCCAGGGCATTTGCAGCAAAGTCCCCAACGCCAAACAAGCCGTGATTTCCGTCCATTGCCACAACGATCTGGGTGTGGCGGTGGCGAACAGCTTGGCGGCGATCATGAATGGGGCGGGCCAGGTGGAATGTACGATCAACGGAATCGGAGAGCGCGCGGGGAATACGTCCTTGGAAGAGATTGTGATGGGACTCCGCACCAGAACGGATTTCTATCAGGCGGACACCAAGATCAGAACCGAAGAGATTGCAAAGACCAGCCGTTTGGTCAGCAAGATTACGGGGATGGTGGTGCAACCCAATAAGGCGATCGTGGGGGCGAATGCCTTTGCCCATACGTCAGGCATTCATCAGGATGGCTTGCTCAAAGAGAAGACGACCTATGAAATCATGCGTCCGGAATCGATCGGATTGGTCGAAAGCCAGATGGTGATGGGCAAGTTGTCCGGGCGTCATGCCTTTAGGCAGCGTTTGGAAGAGTTGGGGTACAAGCTCGGCGAGGCAGAGGTCAACCACGCTTTCGAGCGGTTCAAAAAACTTGCCGATCAAAAGAAAGAGATCTTCGAGGAAGATCTCGAAGTCATTGTCTCCGAAGAGTTGTCGAAGATGGCCGAGCGGATCGTCTTAAAAGGACTACAAGTATCGAGCGGAACGGATCGGGTCCCGACAGCCACGGTCGAACTGGAAATCGACGGCACCCCCCTCGTTCAGACCGGGACCGGCGATGGGCCGGTGGATGCCGTGTACCGCACCATTGCCGCCATGACACAGACGAAGAGCAAGTTGCTGATGTACGTCGTGAAGGCCATCACCGGTGGGACAGACGCACAGGGCGAAGTGTCGGTGCGCGTGGAAGAAGATGGCCGGACGGTCACAGGCCACGGCGCCGATACCGATATTATCACGGCGTCTGCGCGGGCCTATATCAGCGCTCTGAATAAGCTGGCTTACCTGGCGACGAAACAGGCGCAGGGCGAGCAGAAGGTCAACTTGATTTGACGCGGATCTCCACGGTACAGTTTCACCGTCCGTGGTGAGGTCTGGTGGAGTGAGAGGGCTTGTCCGTGTTCAAGGTGACGCTGGCGGATCGTCCCGAGTTTCCGGCGGGGGACGAGACTCGCTTGCGGGAAATTTTTCATCCTGCCAAGCATCAGCTCAAACTGAATTATAGCCTTGCCCACGGCACACTACCGTCCGGGCAACGCTCGAAGCGCCATGTCCTATCCTCATCGGAGGTCTATTACTTCATTGCAGGGCATGGCCGTTTCACGATCGACGACCACGTCACGCTGATCGAAGCAGGAACGACCATCTATGTGCCGCCGGGAGGACAACAGTTCGTCGAAAATACCGGGGAGACCGATGTCGAGTTCTTGTGTCTCGTTGAGCCAGCCTGGCGGATGGAAGATGAAACGATACTGGAGTAGGCCATGGGCCGATTGAGTCATCGAAAGGAGCAATAGTGAAGGCCAAGATTGCAGTGCTGGCCGGTGACGGAGTCGGGCGCGAGATCGTTCCCGAAGCCGTGAAGGTCTTGAAGGTCATTGCCGAGAAGTACGGGCACTCGTTCGAGTTTGTCTCAGCCGATATCGGCGGGCAAGCGATCGACAAGTTTGGCGTACCGCTGCCGAAGGACACTTTGGCGCTTGCCAAACAAAGCGACGCCGTCTTGCTGGGAGCCGTGGGAGGGCCGAGGTGGGAAGGTTTGGAGTATAGCCTGCGGCCGGAGCGCGCGCTGCTCGGAATCCGGGAAGCCTTAGGGCTCTATGCCAACTTGAGGCCGGCGAAGCTCTATTCGAATTTGGTGGATGCATCCACGCTGAAGCGCGAGGTTGTCGAGGGGATCGATCTCCTTGTGATCCGCGAGCTCACCGGCGGTATCTACTTCGGCAAACCGAAGGGGATTGAAAAGTTGCCGAACGGCGAAGAGCGAGGGGTCAATACGGAAGTCTATACAACGGAAGAGATTCGACGGATCGCCAAGGTTGCGTTCGAGGCGGCGCGGAAACGGCGCAAGAAGGTCACCTCGGTCGACAAGGCGAATGTATTGGAATCATCCGAGCTGTGGCGCAAGGTGGTCATCGACGTCCACGCGTCCTATCCGGACGTCGAACTGGAACATATCTACGTGGATAACGCTGCCATGCAGCTGGTGCGGAACCCGAGACAATTCGACGTGTTGCTCTGCAACAACATGTTCGGAGACATTTTGAGCGATGAAGCGGCGATGCTGACCGGTTCGATCGGGATGTTGCCGTCGGCGAGTATTGGGGCCAAGGTCGGCTTGTTCGAGCCGATTCATGGGAGCGCTCCGGACATTGCAGGAAAAAATATCGCCAATCCCATCGCGACGATCTCCTCAGCTGCCATGATGCTGTCGTATGCCTTTCAACTCGATAAAGAAGCGGAAGTCATCGAACAGGCCATCGTGAAAACACTCGATTTTGGCTATCGGACCAAAGATATTCAGAGTCCCGGAGCGAAGATTGTCGGTACTGTGGAGATGGGTGAGGCTATCGTCCGAAACTTAAATTAATCATCGGCTCTGAAGTATGGCAGCCATTCTTTCCACACGGATGATCAGAACGGTCGCCGGCAATGGCGAATGTGGTTGTACGGGAGACGGAGGACCTTCGATACAGGCCCGTTTGAACGAGCCGAAAGGCGTGACAATCGATTGCCACGGGAACATCTATGTGGCTGATTCAGAAAATCATGTCGTTCGAAAAGTTGATCGTGCGACCGGTATCATCTCAACGGTCGCCGGCATGTCCGACGAGGACCACATGCGTTCGCCCGCACAACAGGACACACCCGCTCAGCCCACAGAAGAAGACCCTTTCGCTGATGGTGCTGGTGAAACCAGTCCGACGAAATTTACTCAGCAGGCCGATGTGAGCGGAACAGTCCGGTATTGGACGAATCACGCAGCCGCAGCTCCCAAGCGGTATGGCGGAGACGGCGGGCCAGCGGTACGTGCGTGGCTCCACTTCCCTACGGCCGTTGTTGTGGATCGGGAGGGGAATCTCTATATCGCCGATACCATGAACCACCGTGTACGGATGGTTCATGCGGTAAGTGGTATGATCACGACCTTAGTTGGAACAGGTCACGCCCGATTCTCCGGTGATGGCGGCCCTGCACATCAGGCAGCACTCAATGAACCGGCGGCCCTGGCCGTCGACGACGAGGGCCGACTCTATGTTGCCGATCAAAGCAACCATCGTGTACGGATGGTTGATCGGAGGACCGGTGTGATTCAGACCATTGCTGGAACCGGGATTGCCACGTACGACGGAGATGGGAAGCCTGCTGTGGACACGGCCCTTGCGGGTCCCAGCGGATTGGCTCTTGTGGCCGACCGGCTCTATATCGCCGATACCTTCAATGGTCGAATTCGATGCGTTGAGCTTTCGTCAGGGTTGATGACCACGGTGGCCGGCGATGGCGGATTCTATCGGTATGAGTCGCCGTCGGATACACCATCAGCCAGCCTTTCACGGCCGACAGGAATTGTCTTCGACCCTGAGGGGCGCCTCTTTCTGACCGATTCCGACAATCACCTCATCCGGCAGTGGGATTGGGCGTCCGGGGTGGCGTTCTGCGTAGCGGGCCAAGGCGTGCCATCCTATTCCGGCGATGGCGGCGTCGCACGAGAAGCAAGTTTGTGTTACCCATTCGGTATCGTTGCGGATCGCGACGGAACGTTGCTGGTGGCCGACACCTTTAATCATCGCATTCGCGTATTAGCATTGGAGTGAGCGCTTCATGATTAGGAAGAAACCAGGGTACACGGTGGCGGTGCTTGGCGCGACCGGAGCGGTTGGGCAAGAAACACTGGAGATTTTAGAGGAACGAAAATTCCCGCTCGCCGGCCTCCGGCTCTTTGCGTCCAAACGGTCGGCCGGCGAAGTGATGACCTGTCAGGACAAGGAGTGGACAGTTGAAGAGCTGACCGAATCCTCATCGTTCGAGGGCGTGGATCTGGCATTTATCTCCGCGACGGATGCCATCAGCAAAGAGTATGGGCAACGTCTGGGAGCCGCGGGAATCGCTGTGATCGATGATAGCGCTGTATTCCGTATGGATGATCAGGTTCCCTTGGTGGTCCCTGAAGTGAATGCCGCCGCGTTACGCTCGATGCCTCGAGGAATCGTGTCTATCCCAAACTGTACGACCACTCCGTTGGTGATGGCGCTCAAGCCGCTTCATGACGCGGTAGGGGTGAAACGTGTGGTGGTCACGACGTTTCAGTCCGTTTCAGGGACGGGTTCGGCAGCAATGGATGAGCTGATGGAGCAGACGAAAGATCTCCTGGCGTTTCGAGACATCAAAACCGAAGTCTATCCCTACCAAATCGCCTTCAATCTGTTGCCGCATATCGGCTCGTTTAACGATGGAGGTGACTGTTCGGAGGAGGTGAAGATTGCCAAGGAAACTCGAAAGATCCTCAATGCTCCGGGCCTTCGGGTCACCGCCACGACGGTACGGGTTCCTGTGTTGCGCTGTCATTCTGAGGCGATCAATGTGGAGTTAGAGCGTCCCTTGAAGGCAAATGAAGCACGTGCCGCACTCGCAGCCATGCCCGGCGTGATTGTCTACGACGATCCGGTCAAAAAGCTGTACCCGATGCCGCTGGATGCGACCGGGAAGGATGAAGTCTACATCGGACGTGTACGGGAAGATGAGTCGATCCCAAATGGCCTCAATCTCTGGGTAGTGTCAGACAATCTTCGCAAGGGAGCGGCGTTGAACGCCATTCAGATTGCGGAATGTCTCGTGAACGGCTAGCGCCGTGTGCGGTACCACCAGCCGGTGGTACGCTGCTTATTGGGATGCAAGTCGATGCCGGAATGGAGCACATTCGGCAAGATTCTGATCGGAATAGGGTTCGGCATCGTTGCGCTCGGCGTTTTGTTGGTCGTGGTGGATCGGATTCCAGGGCTTGGAAGCGCCTTCAGTTGGCTCGGCAAGCTTCCTGGTGACATCTTCATCAAACGTGACAACGTCAGCTTCTATTTTCCCATCGCGACAAGTATTGTCCTCAGTATCCTCCTAAGTCTGCTATTCTATCTTGTAGGATGGCTCTTTCGCCGATGATAGGCGCACGGCTCTGGGCTGGCGCAGCGGGATTGGGCATCTGCCTCGGCTCGATCATGATGCCGGAGGCGGAGGCGGCGCAATCGATTCGCGTGCTGTTAGCTCCGGATGTCCAGCAGTTGGAAGTGCATACCGATCAGACCATTTGGGTAACGGATGAGCATGATCAGGCTTGGTCCTATCGGCCTGTTCTGCGGATCAAGGTGCGTGGGCATGCGTTGATCCTCAACGGCAAACCGCTGGTAAGCGATCAGCTGACGTTACGGGCGGGAAATCACGATCTCAAACTCTGGCTGAACGAGAACGGTCACGGGACGGCGCTTCAGGCGGGTAATGAAAAAGGCGCACTCCAAGTCAGTGGGGTGATCCAGCTCGTTCGGCGGGGGAAGGGGCTGCTCCTCGTCAATCACGTCGATTTGGAAGAGTATGTCAAAGGTGTGGTGCCGGCAGAGGTGAATCCGACCTGGCACCCCGAGATGCTGAAGGTGCAGGCAGTGGCTGCTCGGACCTATGCGTTGTATCAACACATGCTGAGCGCCACTCGGGACTATGATGTGGTGGCGGGGATTCAGGATCAGGTGTATCGCGGTCGCCAAGGCATCGACGCACGGGTGGTGGAGGCGGTGGAATCCACGAGGGGACTCGTGGTGACCCACCAAGGCGCTCCGATCTATGCCGCGTTCTCTTCGACCGCAGCCGGGATCACGGAAGATGCCATGATTGTCTGGTCGAAGGATCTTCCATATTTGAAGGGCGTGGAATGCCCCTTCGACATCGAGTCTCCGTATTATCAGTGGAAGGCTTCCATAAAGATCGACACCTTGGAGAAGAATTTGCGGCAACAAGGATTTGCGGTGGGAACCATCTCGGCGATCACACCGCTTGCCTATAGCCGCGCCGGACGAGTGGCGACAATGCGGATTGTGTACTCGACCGGGGAGTTAGTGCTACGGGGAGAAGATTTGCGCAAAGCGGTGGGGTATACGGTGGTTCCCAGTACGCAATTTACAATCGAGTCGGTCGGGCAGGACGTCGTCTTTTCCGGCTACGGCGCCGGTCATGCGGTTGGTCTTTGCCAGTGGGGCGCGAAAGAGCTAGCGGAGTTGGGCTATTCCTTTTCGAGCATTCTTCGTTACTACTATCCGGGGACAGAGCTGCAAGATGCGTCATTGACTCAAGTACCTCCTCCCCCTTCAGCTCCTCCTTCCTAGCCCACATTATTCATGAGTGCTTCTACTGCAACCGCCCATACGCCGCTGCGACCACCTTGGCCGTCAGCTTCGCGCGGCCAGCGGGCAGGCTCGCCCTTCATAGCCTCGACATACTGTTTCAAGTATGCCTCGGGCTACCTCAGGACTCCGCATGCCCGTCTCGCTCGGCGTCTTGGCGGTTTCGTCACGAACCATCATGAATAATGTGGGCTAATGCAACTCTCCGAGTTCGACTTTCCGTTCGATCCGTCCCTGGTCGCGTTACAGCCTGTCATCCCGCGTGACCGCGCGCGATTGCTAGTGGTGGATCGAGCAACACAACAGCTGACCCACCGCCATATCGCCGACCTTACTACACTATTGGAGCCGGGTGACCTTCTTGTCGTCAACAACACAAAGGTGATGGCTGCACGAGTGCCGGGAATCAAGAAACCGACGGGGACACCCGTCGAGGTACTGTTCGTGAGGGATCTCGGCGAGGGTCGGTGGGAAATCATGGTGAAAGGTTCGTTCCGTGTCGGCCAGGTGATCGAATTCGACCAACAATCCCGCGCTACCATCGTGAAGCGTGATGCCACGGGGACTGAACTGGTGGTGGACAGTCCGCAGCCGGTCACACGATTATTTGAAGCACGAGGGGTCATGCCGCTTCCGCCGTACATTAAGCGTGCAGCGACTCAGGAAGATCATCAGTGGTATCAGACGGTCTTTGCCAAGCACGAGGGCGCGATTGCTGCCCCGACGGCGGGGCTGCACTTTACGCAAGGACTGTTCAAACGATTCAGTGAGTCGGGGATCAATGTTGCCTCAGTAACCCTCCACGTCGGTCCAGGTACCTTCAAGCCGGTGACGTCAGAGCGAGTCGAAGATCATCAAATGGGAGCAGAGGCTTTCACAATCAGGAACGAGACTGTGAAGGTAATCCAGGAAACAAAAAGAGCCGGGGGTCGGGTGGTGGCTGTCGGTACGACAGTGGTCCGTACGCTTGAAACCGTTATGAAAGAAAAAGAAGAGATGACCCCGATGTCCGGCGAAAGCAGGCTCTTCATAACACCGGGATTTCAGTTCAAGGTTGTCGATGTCCTCATGACGAACTTCCACCTGCCACGAACTACCTTGTTGATGTTGGTGTCGGCCTTCGCAGAGATCGAGCAGATCCGCAGGGCCTATGAAGAAGCGGTTAAAGAGCGCTATCGCTTCTACAGCTACGGCGACGCGATGCTGATTACCTAGTTGCCCGTTGGGTCAACATCGCTCAACAAAGCGAGCTGGTTTCTTACAGTAATTCCCGCCGGATGGTGATCGGCAGCCTGGCCTTCATGGATTGTTGGAATGAGACCAGAGCCCGTTGCTGTTTCTGCAACAGCATGTCATCCAGCACCCGCTGTTTGGCCTCTGCGGCCTTCGCCGGATCGGAATCTTGTGGTCTGGTCATGAGGGACTGCCCTTCGGCAATCTCCGCGGGCGTGAGGGCGACGGAATCTCGGACGATCATCCGAGCCTTATTCGCCAGGACTTCTT
>JBKKBQ010000174.1:0-5435 GCA_046714015.1 Nitrospira sp. | reverse complement strand
GATTCACGTCGCCAGCTTCCGCATATCTACCTTCTGCGTGTCCGAGGCGCCGATCGCTTCCGGTAGTAGTCGAGGAATTCCCGCGGCGAGAGTATGGTCATCCCCTGGCGTCGCGCCGGAGGAAAGTGCCGTGTATTGCCTGTAATCAAACAGTCGGCTTTGCTCGCCACGGCTGATTCTAAGAACGGTTCATCGCTTTGATCTGGAAGCCTGACCGGTAAGGGGTTGCTCGCCACGCTGAATCCTTCCGCTTGGATATGGTCCATCAAGGCCCGAGTCTGTTCAGTATTGAATCGAAACTTCGGTCGGGCAAGGACCTCTTCATATTCGGTGAGGATTCTGGCATCGAAGCACAGTCTCAGCGTGCCCGATGCAACCATGCGGAGAATTTCACCTGGCGGGCCAAACGGAGATAAGAGTCCCGCGACCAGGACATTCGTGTCCACCACCACCTTCACCGGCGGCGAGCTTTCCGCACCGCCTTGATTTCAGACGTGATCTCGAGAGGGGAGATTGAATCCGTACCCATCTGGATCGACTGCCGTTGCAACTTTTCCACTGCAGCCACGGCTCTCGCACATCTAACAGCTGCCAGTGATTCTTCCAGCGTCTCTTCCGACACGGCGGACAGAATGGCGATCGGTTTGCCGTTCGAGGTGAGGATCACTTCTCGTTCACGAGCGAGCTTGGTCCAGACTTGCCCGGAACGCCCGCGCAAATCTCGCACCGTAATGAACTTCATAGCGACTCCTTTTGTGGGTGACGATAGGGTATACCATCGAGAGCCGATCGTCAAACGAATATCGCTGGATCGATTCACGAGAACAATTCTGGCAGAGAGGATCTCCGGATGGTGCCGATCAGCTCATATGACGTGGCAGTTTTCGCGCCGGAATCATATCCAGGAAGATCTGAGAAATGACCGCCTACGACCCTACCTAGTTTGGACCATCGGCAGTTCGCGTGAGTTTTCTGCGGCTTGCTGAATCCGCTGGCGTTCGAGGCGCGAGGCTTCGAACACATTGTGGAGCATGTCGTCTGCCACCTGGGTGAGCTGCGCCGCCGCATCTTTCATGTCGGCATGCTCGACCAAGCGCGAGACCACTTCGGCCTTGGTGGCGCCTTTCTTCTGGCCCATGAAGGGTTTGAGGAGGAGATAGAGCACGTCTCGGACCGGCATATACCGAAAGAAGCGACCGAGGAGTTGAAACGTCTGGCGGGGGTAATGGAGGAGCTTATAGAGAAAGAGCTTCTTAATCCCGGCCTGTCGTACCTGGTTGATGGTTTCTCCTGAGAGGCAGGTCGGGTCGATTTCTGAACATTTGAAATATTTGTACCAATCCGTGGTTTCGTTCACCAGCCCTCGCTTCACATATTCCTGCCACAAGGGGGTGCCCCTATAGACACAGAGCCGGTTGAACCCGAAGGTATCGAGCGGCAGCCTTGACGCGAAGTCAAAGGTGGCGTTCATATCCTCAATCGTCTCGTCTGGATTCCCCACTGTAAAAAATCCGTGCACGATCTCCACGCCGGCCTTCTTCGCATTCTTGACGGCAGTGGTGACCTGGTCCAGCGTCTGTTCCTTCTTCAAGCGATCGAGAATCTTTTGGCTGCCGCTCTCGATCCCAAACATCATCGCGCCGCAATTGGCCTTCGCCATAGCCGGAAACAGATGTTGGGCCACCGAATCCACACGCCCCTCGATGCCCCACCGGATCGAGAGCTTTTCGTCCATGATCCCGTTGCAAATCGCCTCGATCCGCTTGGGCTGGAGCAGAAAGTGATCGTCGACAAAACCGACAGACTCATAGCCGAGTTCTTCGAGATGCTTCATCTCCGCGACTACATGTTGCGGGCTGCGGGCACGCCACTTCCCCTCGTTAAAGATCGGGATGTCGCAGAAGATGCAAGGCCAGGGGCATCCCCGAGAAGTCTGCATCGTCGTGAACCGTCTCATCGAGAGCACCACCGGCACGTCCAACGGCATGGACTCGACATAGTCGAGTTTCAGACTCTCGCGATCCGGAAAGGGCCATTGGTCCAGTTGCCGCTCCATGGCGCGGTTGGGATTCTGGATGACCTGCCCGTCCTTCATCCACGTCAGGCTTGCGACATCTTGCGGGTTCTCGAAATTCGCCAGCAGATCGAGCAGCAACTGCTCGCCGTCGCCGCGACAGACATAATCGACTTCGGGACATTGCAATTTCACCAAGGGAGCATTCAGGCTGGCGAAGACCCCGCCGAACGCGAGCCTGACCTTCTGATTAGTCGCACGAATCTCCCGGGCCAGCATCTTCGCGTAGGGATAGCTAGTGGTACTGAGAAAACTGAGGCCGACGAGCGCCGGTTGTTCTCGATTGATCCGGTCGATGATGACCTGGTTCGGGGTGTCGGGGTCGGCTTGATCGAACATCACACAGTCGTGCCCCGCCTGCTTAATGACGGACGACAGCGACATGATGCCGATGGGTGGGAACCCCATCACGCGAATATTGCCGTTTGCGGCGCGTGTTTTAGCTGGAAGCGCGTAGAACTGTGGATCGCGAACGTGGATCAGGTAGACGAGCATACCGGCCTCCCAACGTGGAATAGTTCAAATTGTCCATATCGCTGTACACGGCCTTTAAGCTGGGACAACGCCGGATCGTGCTAGACGCATCTCGGTATCGGGCTACTTCAGAGAAACCAAGGGGCAATTTTAACAAAATTATGCCTGGGCAGCATTCGCCAGTCTGGTCAATACTGCTCACTTCCAGGAAAGAAATAGAGTATGCACATGGCTTTGCCCTCGAATCAAGATCGAAAGCAATCACGGGCAGCTAATCGAGCAGAAGAAAAGAACATGAGCCGGGAGTCTGTTTAGATGAGTGAAGGCCTGCAGCCAGCGGGGATCTCTCATTCTTCGTGGACGCGTGGGCAGACGCCGTAGCGAGACAATGGTGTCGCGACGGTTAATGCCGATAGCAATTTCTCGTCGGGTCATCCGGTGGGGAGTTGGCCGCGCAGTTGGGGCCCATGGGCCGTGGGGCTCGAACGTAGCCTTCGACGGTGTGATCCTTTTTTAACATTGCAACATGCAACTCGTGACAGGATCCTGAACAGCCGGTCGTGGCCGGCAGTGGGTTGTTCAGGACCATGGATTTTCCCCCGATCGGGATAAAGCGCGGATAGGTGATGGTGGTCGCGCCGAACGTGAGTTGTCCGTGTTGTGACGACTGCTCGACGCGAGTGGTAAAGGTCGGGCGCGGGCGCGCATGCTCCGGTCTCAACACCTTTGCCCAGGAGGGATCATCAGGGGCGACAAGGAACGCGTTGTTCCCACGATGGCATTCAGTGCAAGGCACGGTGCCCGGAGCAAATCCTTGCACGGGATCGCGGAGTGAGGCCATTTGTACTTCAGCCGTCTCAGGTGTCCAGCTGGTATGGGGTGAGTTCGGGTCGTTCCCCCAAAAACAGGCGTACCCTGTTGTGACGCTCTGACAGATGACTTGGAATGATCCGCCATTCCTCCCCAGTGCAATGCAGGCACCTCTCACGTCGGGCGAGGCGTACGACCAGATGCTCGCGAAGGAAGTATCATCAACTGGAGCCTGGTCGAGAGTATTGGGCGTCAATAGTATTGTGTTGAGGTTGCCGTGGCGTTCCCATGCTGATGACGAGGGCTTCCAGTCAGGTGGAATGGGAACGCCTTTTCCGCGGCACGATTCCACATAATTTCCTTCGGCGATGATGCTCGTGCTTGCTGCTTGAGTGGGAAGAGGAGATTGGGAGGCCACCTCTTCTTTCGGCGATCCGAGGAGCAAGCAGCCAGCAAGAAGCATACAAGCCAAGGCCATCAAGTATGACTGGAGCGCTCTCACTGTTGTTCCAAAATCCCAGGCAGGCATTTCCAACATCACCTGTAAGGTCAGGCAATCAGAGCGCCTGATTATACACTGCAAGGAAGGATGTCAAGGGCCGCTCACGGTGAGGGCCAGGCGTGAAAATCGAATGTGAACCTCCAGCCACCATCATGACCGTCACAGAGTTCTGGCCCGCCATGTGCGCTCAGGCATCGGACGAGGTGGGAAAACGGTGTGCGTGGTCCGGGAAGATGCCTTGAAGGTAGAAACACGTTGAGCATACCTTTAAGTCGATGCTCCTGCGTGATCTTCTTCCCTCTGTGTACGGTTGGATTCGTTAGAACAGGCCCGTACCAAAGCGAATAAAATAACTCTACAGAATCGAATCGTGTATTGAACCGCGGGCCGACTGCGGACGCCTCGCGGCTAGTGCGCTCAGAACCTCATTCCCGTCCGCCAGTACGGTCTCCGCGTCGGCCGACGGGGTGATCGTACGTTTAGCTTCCTCCATCACCAACCGGATGTGTCCGGCGGCGGCCCCGCGACGATCTTCGCTCACGGCGCTACTGCAAATGCTCTTGAAGAGCTGGATCAGGCTCCGAGCGACCGTCGGCTCCTTCGCCCCGAACCGGCGGATTTGCCCCGTGCCAAGCTGCAGGTAGTCCGCAAAATCGGGGAACGGAATCGCCACGCGCACCGTGCCATGTTCGTCACGGTATAGCTGGTCGCCTAGCCGCCGGCGAGCCAGGACACAGAGAACCTCAGACAAGTGGTGCACGGCTTGCGTTGCTGTATAAGGGTCGTTAATTGCCGAAGACAGGGCTCTGTTACCGATATCGACCAAGCGGCGGATGCCGAAGGGAACATCCTGCAGCATGGTCCGCTCGAATCCGACCTGGACCGAGTCGCGGAGTGCCTCCTCCAGTCCGGGTTCGGATGGCAAGTGATCTGCTGACCGGTACCACGCGCAAGCGATCGGGGTACCGGCGACAACATGGTGCCCCACAGACTTAACAAATCGGACGACCAGGTCCTTCCGTGCCGCAATGAGGACGAGCGCTTCAGGCGCGACCTCTTGGATGTAACCGGGGAACGGTCGGACGGCACGATGATGGCACATGCAGGCGGGTCTGGGCAGCGCTCCTCGGATTCCGGGGAGCCGGTCTGATCTGGGTAAAGGTCGTCGATGACTTGCAGGGTCTCACGCACGATCATGCTCATAATCGTGTCGATCTGAATCGAGGAGGAAAGGTGGTGGATGAAGTAGATGAGTACGCCCAAGCTTGCCAACGCGAGCCCAAGCGATCCGGAAACGGCCAGGCCAGACGGGGCATGAACGCCGCCGCGTCGGGATTCTGGACGCCGACGGTGTGTAAGCCTGCCGTGCTGTACGCGAAGGCGCCTACGAAGACGCTCAGAACGAACTGCGTACCGCGGTCACGCATGAAATTGCGCAGCAGTCGGGGTGAATACTTGCCCGAAGCGATCTACAAGGCGATGATCGTCAGCGCAAACACCAACCCAGTCACCGTGATCATCGTGGACGACACCACAATAGCATTTGGCGAGCGTCCTCGGGCGTACCCTGGAAAA
>JBKKBQ010000173.1:0-7805 GCA_046714015.1 Nitrospira sp. | reverse complement strand
TGTGGAAGCTATGGAGTATGGCCAAGCCCATGCGATCGCTGCCGTCTTATTAACCTTTTCCTTTCTCGTCTTACTGGCTGTGTACGTCGTGAACCGTCGATTTCCCATCCACGTCTCATGAGCCGTTTACTGGCACGATTAGATCTGCGATTCCCAGCTTTTCACCTGGATGTCTATTTGTATTTACCCATGTCCGGCATCACCGCGATCTTCGCACCGTGGGGGTCGGGAAAGACGACTCTGTTGAGATGTCTGGCCGGACTCGAGCGGGCTCCCAATGGCTTCATGCAGTTCGGCACCGATGTCTGGCAGGACGAAACGATCGGTCTGTGCCTCCCGCTCTATAGACGTCCAATCGGGTATGTGTTTCAAGAACCTCGCTTGTTCCCCCATTACGACGTACGCGCGAATCTACTGTACGGCTACAAGCGCATCCCCGTGGAGGAACGCCTCATTACTATTGAGCAGGTCGTCGAGATTCTTGGGATCGGCCATCTTCTCGAACGCCGCATTCACAAACTCTCCGGCGGCGAACAACAGCGGGTGGCAATCGGCCGCGCACTCCTGACCAGCCCCAAATTGCTGCTGTTGGACGAGCCTCTCGCCTCGCTCGATCTTCAGCGCAAGCAAGAGCTCCTTCCCTTCATCCGTCGGCTTCATGAGGAGTTGCGTATCCCGGTGATGTACGTCAGTCATGCGATCAATGAAATCCTCCAACTGGCCGACCGTGTCGTGCTTTTTAAAGAGGGGCAAGTCATAGCAGAGGGCATGCTCAATGAGATACTCACTTCTCTGAAATTCAGGGGACACTTCGGAGCGCATCGAATCGGCGCAATCTTGAACGCTCGCGTCGCCGGTCATGAAGCGGAGTACAGCCTTACTCAACTGGAATTCAACGGCCAATCCCTCTTTGTGTCGCTTCAGCCTGTCGCTGTCGGGCAAGTTATGCGCGTACACATCCTTTCCAGCGATGTCAGTCTCGTCTTAGGGAAGCCCTTTGCGGCGACTAGCGTGTTGAACATTCTGGAAGCCACGATTGTAGAGATTCGTGAAATGGATGCAGCTTCAGTCGACGTACTGTTGGATATCGGGACGCCGCTCCTCGCCAGCATCACCAGAAAATCACTTTCAAACCTTGGCCTGAAACCTGGGCATCGGGTATTCGCGCATATCAAGGCGGTGGCATTGAATGAGGAACTAATGGAATAAGCCGCATGTGGACGGAAAGGTTTTGATCTGTTTCAATAAACTTCGAGGACAATAAAAGGAGGGCATCATGAAACTTAGCGCACGCAATCAATTTCAAGGGACCGTCACGCGCATCACGGAAGGCCAGGCGATGGCCGAGGTGACAGTCAAGGTCGGATCATTGGAGTTCGTGGCGGCCATCACGGAAGGGTCCGTCAAGAGCATGGGTTTGAAGGTGAACGACTCTGTGACGGTCGCCATCAAGGCTACTGAGGTGATGGTCGGAAAGTAATGCTATTTACGCATCGCGGAAGACTTCTGTCGTAGGTTTTTCACCTCTCTCATCACGCAGCCCGCACTGAGTGCGCCGATAGTCGGCTGCGAGGTGCGGGCTGCCTTCAAAACCGGCACTATGCATCTCACTCCACGCCGATAAACAATATTCCATTCCCCTTCATTCCAGCGGTTTCACTCTCCCCAGTTTCTGTGGATAAACCTGTGAACAAGGTTCTTCCCATCGTCTGAACAAAGGCGAGATATGCCGACAACGAGCTGCTTGCCTACTTTGTAGTCATTGAGAGGGAGTGCGATTCAGGCACCACATCTTGGGTGCTTGTCGTTTCATCAACATTCCAACTCCTTCGAACCGTTCTATGAAAAAAAATTTGTGTGATCGTCCCAGCCCTATTGACAGGCAGCGATAAATGGTGTTACCAATGGATACATTATGGGACCGAAGGACCTGAAAGATATTCGAGAAGAACTAGGCCTTACGCAGCAAGAACTTGCTGACGCCTTACACACCACTCGAGTATCCGTCGCACGTTATGAAGCCGGTATGCGACGGATTCCCGGTGTCGTCTCAGTCGTGCTGAATCAATTACGACGCAAGACGGCCGTTCCCATGGCGGGTCTCGTTGCAGCCGGCTCCCCGATCGAGCCGGTGCCGCAATCGGAACTCGTAGACATCCCCCCGAGCATGTTGCGGAGCGGAGAGACCTTCGCGTTACAGGTCAAGGGAGAATCCATGAAAGACGAGGGCATCTTACCCGGCGATCTCGTGGTGGTGCACAAACAAGGCACGGCCAAAAACGGGCAGACCGTCGTGGCCCTGGTCAATGGCGAGGCCACGATCAAGACATACCGCAAGAAGGATGCCCACATAGAACTTCATCCCGCGAATGAAATGATGCAGCCGATCGTGGTCCGGCCATCGGATGAATTTCAGATCGAAGGGATTGTCATCGGAGTCATTCGGCATTGTGCAGTCTAACAAGATGTTAACAAACTATTTTGCCAGTGTGGCAAAGCAAAAAATTCAGAAGTCCAGACTATCGCACAAAAGCCCGCAGGCTGTTCAAAAAGGTCGTCCGGCAAGGCCGCAGCAAGCGAGGAGGCGAAGCGTACTCTGGGCCGTACGTTGAGCCTCTACGCGCCGCGAGAACGCCGCTGGAAGACTTTTCAACAGCCTGCCGAAAGGAGGGAACGATGATCGCAACAGAGCGCACAACCCGAACGAAAAACCAGTTGATAGATTTGGAAAGAACGGTGGCGGCGTTAGACAGCCGGTTGCAGAGCATCCAATGGGGATTACAGCGAAGCCATGCCGGCTCTCTGATAGATCGTTTTTGGAGCTTGATGAGATCCAAGCAGGGAAGAGGGTTCATGTCGGCAGTCTGCAATCAACGAGTGCGTTCGAATACGAAGCTGGTGACTCATGATGGTCCAGGAGCCTAGTACGCCATCAGCGACAACAGGCCCCTGCGCTGATTGTGGAATGGTCGTCGAGCGGCGGATGGAATCGATCGACGGCTTTACGCACTCCACGGTTCAACTCTGCCCAGCTTGCTGGCATGCCTTCCACCAGCGACAAGTCTTCGCCGGCGGGTGCTGCGGATAGGAAAAGGCCGAGACATGAGGAGCGCAGAAGCGAGAGGAGGACCAGTGCCACTGCCCGTCACAGGCATGGAAAAGATCGGTCATAGGCCCTCTTCCCGATCCAAGCCTGTGAAAGAAAGACCGAAAGGTTCGGCCCACCCTGTGATTTCGCTGAATCCATCTGATGGGCTGACAGTGCTCTATGGTCATCCTGTTGTGTCGAGAATCGTCCTACAGGCTCTCGTCGATCGCGCACTGACGGGACATCCGGTCGTCTATCTGGACGGAGCTCATACATTCGATGCGTTGCTTATCGGACGACTAGCGCGCAGCCGCCGGCAGCAGCTTCGGAAAGCGCTGGCGATGATCCATGTGGCACGAGCCTTCAGCGCGCGGCAATTAGAACGGCTGATGTCTCAGTGTTTGGCCGACGCCTTGGATCGCTATCAAGCCGGCACGGCGGTGATCTCCGGCCTTCTTGAAACCCTGTCTACCGATAGTCTGACAGACGATGAGGTCGACCGGATGGCGAATCGGATGATCGAATCGGTGCATCACTTAAAGCTGCAAGGATTTTCGTTGCTCTGCCCATGCCCACACGTTCCGATACCGATGGCTCCAGCCCATCGACTGTTTACCATCTTACGTTCGATAAGCCACCGTTGCCTCCATATATATGAAGAGCACGGGATCGTCATGACAGAGGAAATTTCCGTTGACGCCATGACCCATTCTGAATCTCCTTGTGAGGCCGTCAGCACAGGCCATCCCTCCCCTTCCATTCTTCCCACCAATACGCCGCAGTTCAGTCACGCCCCGTGAGACACAGCAGGCAACGGGAAATAACGGGGACGACCGTGACTAGCAGGCTGAGGAAAAACTCAGTTGATGCTAACAATATGGCTGGGTAGATACGGTGCTACCGCCAGAATAACTTCAGGATGCTCAAAAAGGCTGTCCAGCAAGGCCGCAGCGAGGTCCGCGACGCGAAGAATATGAGCGTCACGTCTGCGGACGGGCACGAGTTGGTGAGCGCCCAGTGTCTTACAGGGCGAGGCGTATTTATTTCACCCACCCGCCCCGAGCGGCGCTGGCAGCTCTTGCCCGGTGGTACGTTGAGTCGCTGAGCGATGCGAGAACGCCGCTGGCGGACTTTTTCAGCATCCTGCTAGAACCGGTACGAGGTCAGGGGAGGCCTTCGTCGTTGGCGAGCATAGAAGGGAGTTCCGTTCCATCCAAGAATGGGTACGACCAAGTCGCCCCGGTCAGTCTTTGGGCGGGGTGCTCACCTCATCGAAACCTTGCCGGTCGCAAGATCGTACACGGCAGCTTCTACTTTGAGTTTGCCCGCTTTGATCGCATCCCGGATCACGGGAGAGGACAGGCGCAACAACTCTGCCTGAACCCGTGCGTTGGCTTCAATTGCCGTATCGATGTTCCCGCCAGACCGTGCCACTCCCGGCTGAAGATGTTGGTACAGGGCGCTAATTTGCCCAGGGACAGCTGTTGCTTTCATCGCCGCCTTTATCGCTCCACATCCACTATGGCCAAGTACAAGCAGCGCTTTGATACCAAGGACGGCAACTCCATACTCGAGTCCGGCAATCACCTCAGGGGTGACCATATTTCCAGCCACTCGCGTGACAAATAATCGGCCGATTGTTTGATCGAAAACGAGTTCCACGGGTACACGAGAATCGGCACAGGCCAGTATCCCGGCAAATGGCTGTTGCTTGTCGACTGTATGCTCTCTCAGGATGGAGAGGTCCTGCTCGAGCGAGGTCAGTTGATTAGCGACTGTACGTTGATTACCTGCGAGCAATTCGTGCAGAGCTTCGTCTGGGCTCAGGCTGCTTTGCGCGTAGCTTTTTCGAGGAAAAACCAGCTCGCTTCCGGCCACAGTAGTAATCCCCGCAACCACGCTTGACAAAATCATTTGAAGAACTTGTCTCCTGCTGACGGCTGAGCGACCCGATGTGAGATCTCCCATTGACATGCCCTCCTCATAGCTCACGATTGGGGACCTTCGCCATGAACGGTATTTATCCGGTTCATTTAACGCTGCTAATCCTCAGATCAGAGGTGGTACGAAAGCATGGCACTTAGGGCCAAGTCAAATCACGGCCAATGGCGATGGTGAATCTCGGAAACGTGCGAAAGATGAGGTTTAAGTAGTAGAGAGGTTGAAATCGGAACTAGAGGATAAGGTCGGAGTTGACAGGGAGTCGCAAACCATTGACTACAGCCACGCCCCCGTAACTCAGTTGGATAGAGCAGCGGTTTACTAAACCGAAATGGCCCAACGACGCCCCCTCATCATGGGTTGACCAACAAGAAGTCGTGCGCAAAATCTTTGACCAGAGGCTCGACCGCATCGGCGATAATTTGGCGCATATTCGCCTCTCCCACCGCCCCCACAACACTCGCTGACCAGGTGGCACCCCAGGCCTGGGTGCCCTTCATCGACAATAGTCCTACTACCTGTTTGAGATCCACGTTCACAGCATAAGCGTACACCCCGAGCTCCTCCTTCAGTGTATTGATATTGATATACAGGTACGGCGCTGATCCCAAACGCGTTCTGTCTATGTTCGTGAGAACTCGAATGCCCTTCGAGCGGAGGATCAGCTCTGCCGCCGTTCGGATCGCATCTAGCGAGAGCCCGTCGGCTATGGCGTCGGGACTGACCTCCTCAACGATCACCCCTATTCCTGAGATCCCTCGCAAAGATTCTCGGCTCCCCGTGTCAAGCGCTTGAACCACCTCCATATTTCCCCAAACCAAGGCCACGACGATCAGCTGCAGCACATACCGCATAACACCTCCCGCTTTGAATCTGTCCGTAACCTTTCTAGCCTTAATCCGTACGGTACCACCACCAGCAGTCCCCTTTCATCAATTCCTGATTGGTGTTGGGCCAGCCCTCAGCTCCAAATCAAGCAATTCACAATTCAACCGTGACTGAAACCGGAACTGCAATCTCTTTAGACTCTTACACCATCCCTATGCCACACAGATCAACCTTTCACACTGCGCACAGGACGCCCGAAAACGGGGCCGGATCGACGTCAAGCGTGGCATGCCGGCATCGCCTCGCACAGCGTTGACCGCTTTCTCTCCCCAATTGAGGGGATTATCTTCTTGTTATACTGTGACATCGTGCACACCCTGCGCGTTTCGCTCTCGCTTTGAGGAGACAACCATGCGCATGACATGGACGAATGCTATGAGTTGCCTTCTGGCCATCTGCTTTATGAGTGGACTCGTTGCCTGTGGCAGCCTGGCGAGCTGTTTTAATAGCGGGTTCGCTTCCGTAGCCTGTGGCGGCGGGTATGGCGAGAGCGACGTCTCTTCTCTGCCTCAGCCCACGGCCACATCGGCTGAAGGTTTCTGGACAGGTGCTACTCCCACACGTCGCACAGTCGGTGGACTTGTCCTCGATGACGGCTCGTATTGGGTTTTCTATACTGCAAGAGGCAATCCCAACGTCCTGGCTGGACTGGTTCAAGGAACTGGCACGTCGCACTCCGGCTCCTTCGGATCCTCGAACACCAGAGATTTCAATGTGGAAGGCGCTGGAATTCTCGCGGCGACGATGAGTGGCAGCTATGTGCCGAAAAAGAGCTTTCACGGGACGATCGCGTACTTCAATGGAGACACAGGGAGCTTTACGAGTACGTACGATGCGGACTATGAGTCGGCCCCGAACATGAATCTTGTGGCCGGGAACTATGCTGGGCTCCGTGCCGACAATCACACGGTCGCTGTGACAGTAGACTCAGCAGGTACTCTTTCAGGTCATTCATCAGATGGATGCATCTTTGCGGGGGCATTGTCTCCTCGTGCAAAGGGAAATGTGTTTCATCACGCGGTGACATTCGGAGGTGGCGCCTGTCGCCATGGAACCGAGACGGTCACTGGGGTGGCCTTTTATGATGCCGCGACACACCGGCTGTACAGTGCGGTCCTCAACAGTGCCAGGACCAACAGTTACATCTTTATCGGCACGAAGCTGTAAGCCTCACTGGTTCAATGTTCTGGCGCGGTTGCCACGGGCGTGCCACATCCCCTCATTGGCGACGGTACATCTTGATCTGATGAGCTTCTCCTTCAAACCGCGACACATTCCCTCAAATGTATGGGAGGCCGGAGAGGGACGCCTCATCACATTATCGTGCTTACATGCGTTATCCCCGGCCCTTGGTCTTCAGTTCGGTTGCAAAAGTCGCAAGGGACATGACGAGCGTGAGCGGCGTATTCGCTAACGGCACGGCGCCGTATGCGGCGTACCAGTCGGCGGCGCGTTCGTTCTTCGCATCGATGATGAGGACCACGCCGCCCACGTCGGCCGCGGCACGCAGGCAGCGACGGCCTGCTGCAGCAAGCAGCTGGCCGTCCAGGCGCGGCCTCGCGCGTCACGATGTTCTGGGCTTCCGGTTCGCGCGTATCGCGGCACATGTGCGTCACGCCGCATACCCTTCGCCATACGTTCGCGTCTCGATTAGTGATGGCCGGCGTTGATTTGCGTACCGTCCCAGAACTTGGCGGAACGCAAACGCTCGCGATGGTTGAACGGTACGCCCACCTCTCTTCTGCCCATAAGGCTCAGGCGGTTGAGCGGATTGCGTTGGTCGCTAGCAGCGGAGCTGAGGTCACCACCAATACCGCTTTGGTAGCAGTAAGTTAACAACACAAGCGCAGCTCCCCCTGGCCAGTAGATGATAAAGATTGCCTCATTT
>JBKKBQ010000172.1:0-11717 GCA_046714015.1 Nitrospira sp. | reverse complement strand
ACCATAGCCTTGACACCTCCTAGCTTGGCGGCACGATGGAGGTGCGATGATGGCGGTCGACACGAATAAACAGGCCGTTGTGGTGACAACCATCCGTATGCCGTTCTTCTCGATGGTCATTTTCATGGTGAAGTGGGCCATCGCTGCAATTCCAGTCTTGTGTATCTTCATCGTCTTCGGGGTCCTGACATGGGGAATGCTTGGTGGGCTCCTCCTCTCTTTGACCATAGGCAAACACACAGACTCGGTTCGCACTCTGGGCACCGAAACACCAACTTCCGTACGAACTTCTGTAGAGTCCCAATCACCCATCATGGCTGAATCCGCATACTTTCCTAACCTCATTCTGGCGGGATTCATGATCGAGCCCTCGCCGCATGGCAGCAAGTAAAGGAGAGCTATAGTCTCGCCTCGCTTCGCGGTTCAATGCCCTGCCTCTTATTTCCTCTGGAATACGCAGCGGTGTTGCGGCCCTGTGGAACCTTTTGCTGACCGGCTGGCATTTGCCTGGAGACTTGCCCATAGTCAAATCAGTTCCAAACCTGAATTGACAGCACTACAAGCACGGCGTAGCATTTACCGCATGGCACGGATTTCTGTCTTCCTGGCAGTGCTGCTCGTCGTCCTCACCTTCAATGCCTATGCCTGTGTCCTGCCGTTGCAACAAACAGGTGAGATGGACTGCACCTCAGGGATGGAGGAGCCTGTACGTGGAACCTGCGATGCGTTTCTCGAAATAGGCCCGCAATCACAGTCTTCATCCCACGACGCTGCAAGCACATTCCATCTTGCCTGTGCGTTGCCCGCTCAGCTTCTTCCCGATACGTTCGTGCCGCTTGTTCGAGTCACGAAACCACCACGTAGCCCTAATACGCCCATCCATCTTTCGATCCACACAACGGTCCTGAGGATTTGATACCCCTCCTTCCGCTTTGCTTTTGACTATAGGCCGCTAGACGATTCGTTACAGTTTTTCTTCTCCAGGTCCACGTGATCGACGCGGACCCTGGATCACCAAAGGGGGACTTATGTCGGACATGAGCAGAAGAACATTTGTGACCACCGGTGCTTCCTTGCTCGCCACTGGTGCGTCGTTGATGATGTCGAGAGAGCTGGAGGCCGCTACACACGATGCGGACCATGGTCCGATGCGAGAGCCTCAGGTGCGCCCTGACTCTTCGCCTCTCCACACGTCAGGAAAAGCGACCACCATGGACGGACATCACATGAGCGAGGAGATGCAGCGTTGTATTCAGCTCTGCCAAGACTGCCATGCGACCTGCATCAAAACGATCGGACATTGCCTCAAGCTCGAGGGCCGTCATGCAGCCCCAGATCATATCCGGTTATTGATGGACTGTGCGCAGATCTGTACGACAACCGCCGACTATATGGCTCGGGAGTCTTTGTTTCATGATCGCACGTGCGGCCTCTGTTCCGAGATCTGTCGGCTCTGCGCGGAAAGCTGCGAGCAGGCAGGAGGAAATGATCAGTTGCTGAAGCAGTGTGCCGAGCTATGCCGCCGATGTTCAGGTTCTTGTGAACAAATGGCATCGAAAAAAGCCGCGTAGTTCTCAAATCAGTAGAACACGTAGAGGGCGTGCCCACTCGGCCGCCACTCTTGGCGGCCGGGTCACTCAAACTGGTTGTCTCTGGTATCGTACCGGCGACCAGGGCACCAGTCCGGCCCCATTCCGCTGCTATACCGTTCAAAGACGTTTGATTAGACCTTCTCTGCTCTCGGCCCGCAGTCCGGGTCGTCACAGCACACCCCGTCAAAATTTGCTGTTTTCTTGTCATGCCGTACCCCCTCAGTTAGACTTTTTCACACAGCCATGGCACGAGCACGCGCAGCAGAACATCAGCGTCCCCGACCAAAAACCGCTCTGATCGAACAGGCCACACTTGGAATCGCCAAGCTTCAGGAAGTGGTGGCCGCGATCAATGACCTCAGCCAGGAAGGTTTTCCGTATCGCGATGCCGCGCAAAGCAAAGCCGAGCTGCAGTTTCGCGAGTGTCTGCGTCACGCATTCGGCGAACGATCTCAGGAATTCCAGACCCATCGAAACTTCAAACTTCGTACGGCGAACAAGACCGAGGTGGCCCGGAGCCTTGCCGTCATAAAAGGCCTCATCCAGGCCCTGGAGGACCGGAAGCTTGAACTTCAGGGACTCAAGCCTCCGCCAAAACCCGAGCCATCGCCTGAGGCGAGCCGCAGCAATACAGCCCGTATGGTGCTGGTCTCTTCTCCTACCCCAGCCACCGTGACGGGGCAGACAAACTCACCGATGACCGTCGCCGTGGCCATGACAACCAATGTGGGACCGTCGATTTCTCCTCTTATTCCCACGCCTCAATCACAACCGCCCATACCTGAACCTCCGATCATTGCGCCTACGCCGACCCCGATTCCGGCACCAACCGTGATTCCGACTCCTACGCCGGCCCCAACACCGACTCTGACATCCACGCCAGTAGCACCCCAGCCGGCTCCTCCCTCCGTCGCCGCCTCAATACTTTCCCCTTCCCCTTGCCCTTCCCCTTGCCCTTCCCCCACACCCGCGGCTCAGCCAACGCCGTCAGCGATTGATAGACCCGTGGAAGTCACGCCAGCGCTCCCATCTCCGGTGGCAGCTCTCATCCCTTGCTCAATACCGGCGCAACCGAACATCCATTCCCCACCCCCTGAGGTACACAACCATCCGATGGCCTCTCCGAATCTTGCCGACTCTCCGCAAGAGCCGCCATCAGACAAGCAGGTGGTCGCCCTGAGTATCGCCGGAGCGGTTGAGTCGCCGCTCGACCAAAACCCAATTGATCTCATCAGAAAAGTTTGCCTTCGGTTCCACTCCGTAGCCCGCCAGCTCCGACTTCGAAGAGACTATCGCCCGACACTTGAGGTCGACGATGATTACGATCTACAAGACCTCTTGAGCGCGTTGTTGAAGGTGGAGTTCGACGAGGTCGCGACCGAAGAATGGACACCACCCTACACAGGTGGCGCACCAAGAACGACGCTCCTGGTGAATCGGGATCAGATCGCCGTGGTGGCCAAGAAGACCAGAGCTGGAGTGACCACGAAAGAACTTGCCGATCAGGTCGCCGCGGACTCCGCTTATTATAGGGCTCAAGGGCGATGTTCTACGTTGTTTTTCTTCATGTACGATCCGGAAGGCCGCATCGGAAGCCCGAAGCGGCTCGAAACAACCTTAACCAGCGTCAGCGAGCACTGCCGGGTCGAAGTGCTGGTTGCGCCAAAGTGAGACCATGGCAAAATCAAATTTAAAGAGGATTCCTTCTATCACGTCGCCATCGAAGACCAAGTCTGAGTTGACAGGGCCACATGACTTTGCTATAAAGCAGCCCACTTCCGGAGCAATCCCTTTCACGATTCATGGTCCCGCTCCGGGAGATAAAGGTATGTCGGACCGGGCCTATGTGCTGATCAATGTTCTACCTGGGCAGACGGCTGCTGTAGCCAAAGCGCTGGGTGACATTAAAGAGATCAAAACGATCGATCCCTGTTGGGGCAAGCCGGACATCATCGCCATAGCCGACATACCGGACCAAGATGCCTTGACCCAACTGGTCTTAAGTCGCATACATGGTATTGAAGGAGTGACACAGACCGATACTCACCTCGTATACCGTCTGAAGGAGGCCAGAACAAAATGATCCGAAAGGACTGTCTCGCCATCGTCGCCCTCACCGTCTTCGCCTTTGGATGCACCAGTGTTCAGCACCCAGTCCAACCAGACGTCGTCGATGTCACATTGCCTGTGTCGGCGGACCGGGTGAAAGCGGCAGTGACGAAAGTCCTGGCTGATGATGAATACGATGTGGACTGGAAAGACGGATCTCAGTTACAGGCAGGCTACAGAGATGAACAGCCCAGTATTTGGGATTGGCTCGTGAGAGGACGGTTCGGTGTGGTCAGGAGCCGTGCTGAAGCGTCCGTAACGCCGGAAACTGACCAAAGTTCCCGCCTCCGTCTGCAAATCTCGTCGGAAGGTAAGCAAACGATGTTCCAAGGCTGGGGCCCCACCGCACCGCAAGTTCCGCAAAGCGCTGAAAACAAACTGCGCTTGATCAAGAACGAACTGAAAATCGTCCAGAACACCTATACAACCGAGACCTTTTACGGATCGAATTACGGGCTGAAACCTTAAACAGGCTCTTTTTCCGCTCCCTCAGCTTCTTCTCCAAGATCCAGGCCGAAACGCTCTGCCATACGGTAGAGCGTTCGTCTATCGATGCCGAGGATCTTCGCTGCTTTCACCTTATTTCCCTTCGTTTCCTTGAGCACCCGAGTCAAATGACGTTTTTCCACTTCTTCGAGGGTCAGACACACCTCATCGAGCTGATCGACTTGCGCAAGTCGGGCATCGGCTTCAGCCGTTGCACTCTGGCGAATCACTTCGGGTAAATCCTCAGGCGTCAGGAGAGGCCCGTGACTTAATGACACGGCGCGTTCAATCGCGTTTTCAAGCTCTCGAACATTGCCTGGCCATCGATATTGGGTCAAGAGCGCCATCGTTTCCGGCAGCACCCCCCGCACCGCATGGTCTGTGCCTGCCGCGCACTTTTGCAAGAAGTGATGCACCAGCATCGGAATATCTTCCCGCCGGCCGAGCAATGACGGCAATGTGATCGGCACGACTTTCAGCCGGTAGAAGAGGTCGTCTCGAAACTTTCCTTCCTTCACAAGCTGCTCAAGATCGCGATTGGTCGCGGCGATGATCCGGACATCGACTCTGGTGGAGGTCGTGCCCCCGACTCGGCGGACTTCCTGATCCTGCATGACCCGCAACAACTTCACTTGTAACGCCTGCCCGAGCTCACCGATCTCATCGAGAAACAGCGTCCCTCCATTGGCTGATTCAAAGAGTCCGACCTTGGTCCCTACCGCGCCCGTGAAGGCCCCTTTCTCATACCCGAACATTTCCGACTCCAGCAAAGTATCGGGCAACGCCCCGCAATTGACCGGGATGAAGGGCTTCTCCCGGCGCGGGCCATTCGTATGAATGGCCCGCGCAATAAGCTCTTTGCCGGTGCCGCTTTCCCCCTGGAGCAGGACCGTGCTTTTGCTCTCCGCCACGCGCGCGACCAGCTTGTAGACCTCCAACATCGCCGTGCTGCTCCCGACCAACGGAGACCACTCGTCCTTGCTCTTCAACTCTTCTCGAAACCGCGCATTCTCTTGGAGCAATCGGCAGTGATCCAACCCACGTTTGACCACCAGCTTGATATCTTCTTTCTTGAACGGCTTCGCCAGGTAATCGTACGCCCCTTGCTTGATCGCTTCGATCGCGCCCTCCAAAGAACCGAACGCGGTGAGCACCACCACGGCTGTATTCGGACTCACGCGTTTAAACTCCCGCAAAACCGTGAGCCCATCCATCGCGCCCATGCGGATGTCCGTCAGCACCAAATCGACCCGCCCCTGGCGCCCGCGCGCGATCACCTCTTCTCCGCCGGAAAACGCTTCGACGTGATACCCTTCCTTCCTGAGGGCCTCCGCCAACAGCTCACGTGCGACCGCATCGTCGTCGGCCACCAGAATCTTTGCTGGTTGCATCACGCCTCCTCTCTCGCATGAAGGGGTTCACGTTGCATCGCCGGTAATGTCATCATCACGGTCGTGCCATGCTTGATCTCGCTCGTCAGCACCAGGCCCCCGCCATGAGCCACCACCGATTCGCGGCTCAAGAATAGCCCCAAGCCGGTCCCCTTGCCAACCGCCTTGGTCGTAAAAAACGGCTCAAAGGCTTTCTGGACGTCTTCCTCCGGCATACCGCATCCTGTGTCCTGGACCTGGATCGTAATCACCAGCGGCGACATGCCGTCTGCCACCAACCGACCGCGGTCCAGTTCGGCTGACGATGCCTCGCGACATCCTGCCGTGAGCGTGACGTTCCCCTGTGCGGGGGTTGCGGCGAGCGCATTGGCCAGGACATTCACCAAGACTTGATGGATTTTTTCCTTGTCCGCCCACACCAGAGGCAGGTCCTGTGGAATGTCGACCGTCAGCGTGATCCCTTTCTCATGGAAGGCCGGTTCCATCAGGACCGCCGAGGGGCTGACCACATCCTCCACAGGAAGCCATTGTGGCTCAGGCTGGCGCGGCCGGGTCGAAGACAATAAATCCTGAATGATTCGAACCACGCGCGTGAGCTGATCATCGATGATGGCCACCCGCTTCCTCATCTCCGGCGTGGCGCCAGGCTCCTCCGCCAGCACCTGGACATGCCAGGCGATGGAGTGCAGCGGCGTGCCCACTTCGTGCGCGACGGACGCCACGAGCTGCCCCACCGCAGCCAACCGTTCCGACCGATTCAGCTGATCTTTCGCCTGGACCAGTTGGGTGTTGGCTTTGAGCAGATTCTCGGTTTCTCGAGCCAGCGCCGCCCTCGCCGCCTCCTCTCGCGCCTTCCGCTCTTCCCAGCTCACCCCCAGGTACGCCACCGACAGCAAGACACCGACAACGACGCTCCGATTGATGACCGCCGATTGAAATCGGCCTGGCTTCGTCGGTTGGAGCAGACCTGAGTAGGTCGCCACGACACAGGCCAGCACCGTCACCAACATGATAGTTCGATTCCGAAGGGTCGTCACCAACAAGATCGGCAATACATACCCATACGCACCGACGACGTTGGCCGGGGCGAATTCTTCAATGACCAGGATGATGAGAAAGCAGGCAGCCGCGACGGCAAGCACGAGGCGGTCCCGATGCGTCATGACAGTCATGGACTCGCTCCGTCTGGCCGAGGATCACAGCCTCTGAATTGGGAACTTCGAGAACGTACGGATTCCTTCACGGAAGTACTTACACAAGAGGGCGGGTCAAACGCAACAGAGCCGCGAGCCGTTCACATCGGGAATCCTGAGCCAACTCCTCCAGCGTCAGACTCAACTTCCGGCACCAATTTTGGTGCTGGTCCACCGTTCCCGGCAGATTGGTCTGGACGCGCGTGCCGATGATATCTTCGATATTGGCCAAAACAATCCAGGAGGGGGTACGGGCCAGATACTCATAAATGCTCTCCATCAGCTCCGTCGTCATCATCGGCACTTGGGCTGGATCCTCCGCTACACCAGCCGGTAGGAGGCCTTGGGACTTCAATACCGTGAGAATCCCGGATTTTTCTCGTTGCCGCTCCGCCCACATCGCACTTCGAGCATCCTCCGACGGAAAGAGACCCAGTGAGGATCGGGTGTCGATATCCACGCCTTCCCAATACCCACCCAGCGTCGGAAGGTCGTGGGTGGTGGCGACAGCAAGTGCTTGAGTGGGATAATGAGCCGGAGGCTTCCACTCTCCCCAGTGCTCTCGCTCAAAATAGAACACTCGATACGACAACACACCGGCTGATCCGAGTCGGTCGCGCACCCAATCGGGAACAGTTCCCAGATCTTCGCCGATCACCAGCGCCTTCGCACGCACACTTTCCAACGCCACGATCGCCAGCAATTCGTCATCCCGGTAATGCACGTACGTTCCCATCGCGGGCGGGAGACCACGGGGAATCCAAAACAGGCGAAAGAGCGCCATGACATGGTCGATCCGTATTGCTCCTCCATAGCGGAGGTTATTGCGGAGTAATTGGATGAAGTACCGGTAACCACTCCCGCGCAGACGCAACGGGTCGAGGGGAGAAAGCCCCCAATTCTGTCCTTCAGGGGCGAACGCATCGGGAGGCGCACCACAGTCGGCCTTGAACGCCAGCACCTCCTGATTCAGCCATCCATCGGCGCCATAACGATCGCTTCCCAGAGCAAAGTCATGGTATAAGCCGATCGGCATACCGGCCTCGTGCGTCTTCTTCACCGCCGCAAGTAACTGGTCCGCGGCCAGCCATTGGAGATACTGAAAGAAGCGCACCCGCGACATCTGCCGACGCCGAAACTCCTCCACGGCCTCCGACATCGGAGTCCGATAGGATTCCGGCCAGTTCTCCCAAACAGAGGACGCCAGTTGGGCGACCTGCCGTTCTTCCTCCAGGGCTTGAAACAACGCATAATGCGCCAGGGGTTCCCCTTCCCCCTCCGTAAAGTGATGGAAGCTTCTCCCCCGATCCGTCGTTGGTTTCAACTCCGGTTCGACCCCTTCGAAGTTGTCCCGCAGAAATACCTGATAGCACAGCTCGAGCACTTCGCGTTTCACCGACCTCACTGCGTCGTAATCCACGAACTCGCATCGCCGAGCCGCATCGATCCGCGAGCGAAATGAAGGGTCGGTAAGCCGGTGTTGCACATCCGGGCCTGTCCAGGACTCTGGAACCTGGGTGACGTCGATATACAAGTCGTTCAAAAACAGGCGGCTGGAGGGGGAATAGGGACTAATGTGATAGGGCTTGGCATTCTTCAGCGCGTGGAGTGGATTCAGCCCCACCACCGCTGCGCCCAGGCGCTTTCCCGCCCAGTCGATGACGGCACCCAAATCTCGAAAATCCCCGACCCCCCAATTATGATGACTCCGTAATGAATAGAGCTGCAAGGCAACGCCCCACCATCGAACACCTTGCTGAAGTTCATCAGGAATGTAACAGCGCTCCGGCGAGACGATGAGGCGGAACGTGGCTTCCGTGTTCGTGCCGCCTCCCTTGGCGTGGGCTGTGACTGTGAAATAGCCAAGCGGCAGGTCTTGTGGAAACGTCACCATGATTCGAATAAACCGGCGTCCCTGAATCGTGCGGGACTCTTCGACTTTGAGACCCAGCCCTTCTGTTCGTTCACATTGCGTTGCTCCGTTCTCCGCTGAAAGTGACCACTGGATCTGAAGAGCCGAATCGTCAGAGATCTCGCATGGCACATACAGCGACCAGGACCCTGCATCTCGTCCTAACCGAAGCACCTGGACGGGTTCGCAACCTCTTAGCCACCAACGACTGTCCCACGCCTCTAACTCCGCAATGAGTTCCTCGCCAGTCGCAACCCGCAGATTCATGGCCGCCAAAATGGCCCGTCGCGTCTCATCGGTCGTCACATGGTGCCTTCCGGCGATATCGTAGTAGTCGGCAGCAATCCCTGCCCGCTCGGCCAACATACGCAAGAGATCGTTTTCAGACTGATCGTACATACGGCGAGTGTGAGTGAAGGACTAGATCAAGTCAAGACAATGCAGACTCGAGCAGGACTCCGACCGCAAGCAGACAGAGCCCGAGAAGAACAGATGACTTCACCATCTCTTCACCGCTCCCTCAGGCTTTCCTTCATCGATTTGAGCAAGGGACTCAGCAGATACTCGATGATGCGGCGCTGCCCGGTCTTGATCTCAACGGTCACGGCCATACCAGGCGACAGATTCACCTGTTTGCCTTCGACCTGGATCGTCGACCGGTCCATACTGACTTTCGTTGGGTACACGAGCCCGACTTTTTCAATGGGAACGGCATCGTCGGAGACGGTCAGCACGGAGCCTGGGATCGTGCCATACAACGTGGATTGGAACGTTTCGACCTTAATTTCGACCGCCTGCCCCTCCTTCACAAACCCTACATCCTTGTTTTCGACCTGCACCTCAACCTCGACCGGATGGGCTTGCGACACGACCATGAGCAGCTGCTGGGCTGGGGTCACGACACCGCCGACGGTATGCACCCCCAACTGTTGCACCACGCCGGTGATCGGCGCGATCAGCCGCTGTAACCCAGCCTTTTGGCCCGCCTTCGTGACCTCCTGCGCGAGCGAGGCCGCTTTGGTTTCGAGAACCGACAGTTCCGCCTGTTTGCTCTGCTGAAATTCAGACAGCATAGCCCGATAGTGCTTCTCAGCCTCGGCGAGCGCCGCCTGATCTTGTTGGAGCTTTTTCTTTTGTCCGGCTAACTCTTGCGTCTTGTCGATACGTTGTCCTTCGGCCTGCAGGAAGTCCATCTTCGTGACGGCTTCATGCTCCAGCAGCTTCTTATAGGCCTCGGCACGTTCCGTCTCCAGCGGCACCGTGGCCTCCAAACGGAGGATGTTCTCGTTGGTTTGCTCGACCGCGGCCTGACGTTGGTCAACCAGATGTCGAGCCGCCGCCATCTTGGCCTGGTATTCGGCGAACTGGTCACGCAACAACTGTTGTTGCAGCAAGACAGAGGCTCGCTCTGCATCGGGAGGGGCCACAAACGTGGACTGCCCCGTGATCAGAGCGCGTAATCTCGCCGCTTCCACTTTCGCCGCCCGATATTCATTGAATGCCCGGTCACGATCGGCGCGATTGAGGGTCGAGTCGAGCTCGATCAGCACATCGCCTTGTTTCACCGTTTGTCCATCCTGGACGTGAATCGACGCGATGACCCCTGCCTCGTAGGGTTGGATAACCTTCGAGTAGCCACTGGGAATAATCTTGCCCTGCGCCGTCGCCACGATATCGATCCAGCCGAACGTGGTCCACAGCGTTCCAGCAGTGAAGGCCGCCAAGATGGTCCAGAGAAGCGCGCGGCCGATCGGCGAGGGAGGAGCCTGCTGGATTTCCAACACGGCCGGCAGAAATTCTGTGGCACTCCCGCCGGGAGCAGAGGCGCCGGCCGGTTGGCTTGATTCGGCTTGCCACGCTGCCTTCCAGACTGTCCAGTGCCGTGAAAACGAACCGAATGCCATGCAACCTCAGTACATCATCTTCAAAGTAATTTCCGAATCTCTTGATCTGACGATCTGTTGAATTCCCGACCAATCATCAGAACAAGAGATCAGCAGATGCCTACTACTGGACTTTTCACGTCTCACGGTTCACCTTGTGCGGCCGTTGCGCCGGCTTGATGCGCATGCAGCCGCGCGTAAAATCCACTGACCCGGAGTAGCTCGTCATGCGCCCCCTGCTCGACAATCTCTCCCTTTTCGACGACATAGATCCGGTGGGCAGACCGCACCGTACTCAGCCGATGCGCGACAATAAACACCGTGCGCCCCTGGCTGATCTGCGCCATGTTCTTCTGAATCACCGCTTCGGATTCGTAATCCAGTGCGCTGGTCGCCTCATCGAAGATGAGAATACGTGGATTCGCGACTAAAGCCCGTGCGATAGCGATCCGCTGCCGCTGCCCTCCCGACAACGTACAGCCCTGCTCTCCAATCACGGTGTCATACCCATCCCCTAATTCCAGGATGAACTCGTGGGCACCGGCCAACTTTGACGCCTGGACCACCTGTTCCATCCCCAACCCTGGATCCGTCAAGGCGATATTGCTCCGCACCGACCCGTTGAACAGGAAATTTTCCTGTAGCACGACCCCCACTTGCCTGCGGAGCCAGGCTGGATCGACCTGCGCGAGATCTACGCTATCGACCAAAATACGTCCCCGTTCCGGCACATAGAGACGTTGCGCCAATTTGGCGATCGTGCTTTTCCCGGATCCCGATCGTCCGACGATGCCGATCACTTGCCCGGGCGCGACGGCAAACGAGACCTTGCGCAGGATCTCCGGACCGTCAGGCCGATAGCGAAAGGTGACTTCATCGAACCGCACATGGCCCTTCACATGAGGAAGCGTCGTCCGATTCGGATTGTACGAAGGCTCAGGCTGCGTATTGAGCACATCGCCCAACCGCTGCACGGAAATCCCGACTTGCTGAAATTCCTGCCAGAGATTGACCAACCGTAGGAGCGGCCCGGTCACCTGCGCCGACAGCATGTTGAAGGCGATCAGCTGCCCGATACTGAGGTCGCCTTCGATCACACGATAAGCACCGACCCACAAGACGGCGACAGTGGTCACCTTCTGGACACAGGC